>JAGLNY010000088.1 GCA_023139255.1 Spirochaetales bacterium | reverse complement strand
ATTCTGTATTTTTGGATTAGGTGATCTGACACCTGTAAGCCTTCAAACCTTCTCTCAATAGTTCAGCAGACCGCCTCAAGTCTTTCTCATTCAGTACAAAAGCAAGACGTATCTCGTCAATTCCCAATCCTGGAGTCCTATAGAAACCTGCTGCAGGGGTGATCATCACTGTCTCATTGTCGAGAGAGAAATCCCTAAGCATGAATATGGCAAATTTTTCCGCATCATCAACAGGAAGCTTTGCGATCATATAGAATGCACCATGCGGTTTGCAGGTGACAACACCCGGTATGGAGGATAGTGATTCATAGGCGACATCACGACGTTTCTGGTACTCAACTATAACAGCTTTTCCATATGAATCAGGGGTATCAATTGCAGCTTTTGCGGCAATTTGTGCTATTGTGGGCGGACAAAGCCGAGCCTGTCCAAGTTTCAGTATCTGCCCCAGTAATTCATGATTACGGCTGATAATTGATCCTATTCTGGCACCGCACATGCTGAATCGTTTAGACACACTATCAACAACAATTGCACGATCGGTAATTTCCTGAAAATCAAGAATACTGAGAGGAGTAATACCATCAAAGATAAATTCCCGGTATACTTCATCAGCAATCAGGAAGATATCATTATTCTTAACTACATTAACCAGTTTTTCTATTGATTCCCTTGGATAGACACCGCCGGTTGGGTTGCTGGGGCTGCAGATTAAAATAGCCCGTGTTTTTTCTGTTATCTTTTTTTCAAAATCCGCAGGTGCCGGCAATTTGAAGTTATCCTCAATTCTGGTTGTTAATGGAACTATGGTAACCCCTGCCATAGAGGCAAAGCTGCCGTAATTTGTGTAGAAAGGTTCCGGCACGATGATTTCATCCCCAGGGTCGCATACAGCAAGCAGGGTGAAAAGGATTGCTTCACTTCCTGCTGTGGTTACCAGAATATCTTCAGGAACAATATCAATATTATAACGCTTATAATAAGAGGGAAGGGCGTTTCGGTAAGCGTGCAGACCTTCGGATGGGCCATAGGCCAGTACCTCATGATCAAAGTTTTGAATAGCTTTAATTACATTTTCAGGTGTTTTTATATCGGGTTGACCTATGTTTAAATGATAAACTTTTTTACCCTGGGATTTTGCAAAATCTGCATAAGGGCTAAGTTTTCTGATTGGTGATGCAGCAATAGCCTGGATTCTTTTTGATGGTTGCATAGTTATATTCCTTCTTGCTCAATTATACTCGAAAGTTATATAGAAAAAAAGTCGTCTTGTCAAAATCCTGTGGAAACATGTGAAATATTATCCAAATAAGAACTGGAGTTTTGTATCATAACGTAGTAGTCTGAACGAATGGTATTTTTATAAATCCTACATTTTTATTGTAACTTTAACTCGGTATAGTAGGGTTTCCCTACAGAAGTAAATATTAATAAGATTTGGAGGTTGGGTATGTTACGGATTAAAAAAATATTCATTACCACTATTACCCTGATGTTCTTTTTGTCTATCAGTTTTCTTTCTGCGGAAAGCCCGCCTGATGCCGACAGTAGTGATCCTGATGAGCGTGTTTCAGGGTATGGTGTATCAGTGATATCTCCCGGTTTGCCAATTGCACTGAAAGCGGTATATCAAAAGGGTGAATGGGGAGTACAGTTTGAGTTTAATTACTTTTATATGCTTGGAATGTTAAGGATAGACGGGCGTAGAATCCTGATGGACAACGGCTGGAACGATGTATATGGATTTGCGGGAATAACCGGGATGCATTTTAATGACGGACTTATGCAAAGCAATTCAATTAATAACACATTGTTTGCTGATTTTGGCATAGGGGGAGAGTTACGGCTAGGCCGCGAAAGACAATTTGGGATTGGGTTGGAAGGTGGTCTTCTTGTCCCTTTCTACAGCAACCAGGGATTAGAACAATATGACAATAGTGGATTGTTGGTTGCGAATGTATTTTTACTTTTCTGGTTGTAAGCCTTCCCGCTATCTTGGGGTTTATTACTTTATTACTAGTTGATCAAATCTCTGCACATGGTGTTTCAGGGTGATTTTTTGGATTAAATATTTGATTTCTTACAAGTTTAAGTTTATGATAAGCAAATAGCAGTCACATTTTTCAATCAATGCATTCTGTTCGTATGCGGCTGCAGGTATTCAGGGTTCATGTTGAGAATTTAAAAAAGAAGATTTGGAGGATACTATGTATCAAACAGGAAAATCGGTTAATTATAATGCGATATTCGTTAAAATGGGGATTCTGTTCTTATTGTTGATAGTAGCAGTTTCACCGTTATTTGGTGAGGTGCGAAGTGCCCGGGGCCGAACGCTTGCATCCATTGATGATATAGTGACAAATAGATTTGCAAAATTCGATGTTGGAAGCATTCTAACATCACCTCTTATTGAGGTGACTATCCGGAATAATGCCGAAGAGTCGAAGATCCTGTTTGAACTAAAAATTGATTTCGGCGGGGATTGGGAAAAGGAATATGTTGAGATCGGGATCCTGATGACAATTTCAGCCAATGAGACAGTGGTATTTACAAACACCAAAATGCTTGAGTATATCGATAAAATCCATGGTTTTGCTTCAAGTGATACACTTGTGACAACAGTTGGTATCGATAGTATTGATGATATAGGGAATCTGACTGGGGTACCGGAGGGTAAATACAAGATAGCAATTACTGCATCTGAAGTATTTCTTGATGAAGCAGGAGAAATAATCACATCTTCAACGGATGAACTTTTAACGGAAGAAGTTGAATTCAAAGTCGTAACAATCGGTGACATCTCAAGTATCAGTACTCCGACAATCGATAATCTTAAACTCAGTTTTACAGTTCCGGAAATTCCTGTGTACGATGACGCCTGGGATGTATCAACTTCTTCAACCACAATTCGGATAACCGGATCAGGTCTGGATTATTCAGGAACCCAAAATCATGCAAAATCAGTGGCAGGTTCGTCTGCTATAAAGGGATACCCTTCTGATACAGTTAATGGGTATGTAGAATATGACGTAAAGAGTGTTCAGTTCCGTGCCGGCGGGACGTATACTGTTGAGATCCTTTTTAAAGATTGGAATAACGCTCAAATCACCCTGCCGAAAACCAGGGGATTCTCTTTTCCTAATCCCTCCCTGGACATTTCCCTGGACACCACAGAACCCCTGCAACCGACTTTTTCCTGGGAATTTTCAGGAACGGAATATTCCGAATGGGTTAAGGAATACCGTTTATACATAAATGGAAGCCATGAGGTTACTACTACTAATGACTCATATAATCTTTCCGCCGGTCTTTTACCAGGGACTGCCTATACCTGGTATGTAATACCGTATAACAAAGACGGCACACCTTTTTTCTCTGCAAGTGATGCCCCGACGGGCACTTTCACCACTTCATCCCATGATGAACTGCAAGTAGTTATAGATCAGCCTGCAACCGGCGACTTGTTATTTGTCGGGGAAACATACACATTTGAGGCAAGTGCTGTTTTTTATGACGGGGCTTCACTGAGTTCCGCACAGTGGTCTATCGGTTCCAAAGTGTTGAGTGGTTTATCTGTAGATTATACTCCAAATATGAGATATCCCGGGAATGCCCTGTCTGTTCGTGTAAATGTTACAGACTCATTAGGTTTGAACGTTAGTTCAGGCACACAGTCTGTTACTGTTTTAGATCCAAAAGTGGCAATTGCCGGAAGCAATACAAGGGAAACCGGGGTCAATACTGAAATCACATTTACCATTACTAACGAACAGGATGTTGATACATTCTCTTGGTTTGTAGATGGGGATCAGGAAGGTACAGGGGAAAGTTTTACCCATGCATTTTCTGCAAGCGGTCAATATACAGTGCATGTTGAAGGAACAACAGATTCCAGCGACATGAAAGGTGAGGAAAAAACTGTTCAGTCAGAATCAGTTACAGTAACAGTGATCGGGTTAGCACCGGATGTCAGTATACCAACCCCGAATACCGGGGCACTACTGCCTGTAGGTTCAACAGTTAAAATTACAGCAAATATAGAGAATCAAAATCCAATCAAGAGCATAGTATGGAGTATAGATGGTACGGATCAGACCGGCAGCGGGAATACATTCAGTTTCACCCCCAGCAGTGCTGGAACCTCTACTGTTTCCATTACTGTTACAGATGAATATGATAAAAAAGCTGAAGCATCAGTACAAATTATCGCTTTTATCCCATCGATAACCATAACAAACATATCCAACGGGGATGTTTTTCCATTAAATACTGAGTTCTCGCCAGATATAACTGCATCGAATGCTAAATCGATCACCTGGTTTATCAATGCTTCCGAGGTAGGCAGCTCCTCAATTAATTTCCTGGATTACGGTGTCGGGGATTATGAACTCTATGCCAGTGCCGTATGGGATATAGTTGACAATAACGGAAATCCAACTGAATTCGGGAAAGAATCAACTAAAATAACATTCAAGGTAGTTGATACCGCTCCCCCGGAGGTTTCCATAGATTTTCCGAATGATGGAATAGTCCTGAAAACCGCGGAAACCTATACGTTTTCAGCATCTGCAACGAGCGATTCAAGTATAAGCAATAGCTGGTGGATGATTGACGGCAGCAGGTATAACCCATCAACTACCGGGACTGTATCCTACACTCCAAAACAAGGAATGACCAAGAAACTTATTAACGTTTCCTATCATGCAAAGAATGAAAATGGCATAGAGGGATCAGAAAGTCTGCAGGTTCAGATTGCTGACCCGGGTGTATACCTGTCACCACCCAGCTTGCTGACGGTTCCTGTTGGCGAACCGGTTACCGTACAGGCTGTTGCAGTTGATGCTGAATTGTATTGGCTGATTGACGGTTCTGAAATTGATTCGTGGGATAAAATATTTACAACTACCGGGAAACATACAGTACAAGCTGGATGGAGATTAACAGCCGCTGGAAGTTCCGGGAGTGAAAGAGAATTTTCCGGTTTATCTGATACCGTCAATTTTGAGGTTTTCAGTGCCAATCCGCCTATTTTGAGTGGTTTTAAGCCTGATTCAGGGTTTGTCAGGGAAAAAATAGGTGAGGTGGTCAGTTTTAGCATGACGGCGGTAAGTGATAATGGTGATACTACAGTTTTCTGGGAAGTCACCAGTGACGGTTCACTTGTGACTGAAAATTCAGGATCTACAAGTTCTGCCTACCGTTTCAGTAATGCAGGTACCTATATAGTAAAGGCAACGGTTAGCGATACCTACGGTTACAGCACTGCCCGAACATGGACTGCCAAAATCATCGATCCAGCTATTTCTATTCTTACACCGGAATCGGGGTCGTCTTACGGGTTAGGATCAGTACCTGAACCGGATATACAGACCCAGGATCTTAGTTCCTGGTTTCTGAGTTTAGATGGAGAAAATCCGGTTGCAGATGATTTTAACTGGGTCAGTATAGCTGTCGGTTCGTATAAGTTGACTGCGATTGGAGAATATATCGTAACCAGCAGCAGCGATCCGGCAACACTGGAAAGTGACCCGGTTAATTTTGAGGTTAAAGATCTTACTCCGCCCGAATTTACTTTAGAAGGGATTAGCTCCGGAGACCGGATCATAGCAGGACTGCAGTACCATTTTATTGCAGCTCCGGCAGGAAGTGAAAGTTTTCAGTGGTTTAAGAATGGGACTTTAATCAAAACAGGGGCACAGTATGATTACACACCAGGTGCTGCAGATGGGGAAACTCAAATAACTTGTCGTGCAACATTGAATGGAATAATTTCAGAACAGACATTTTCTGTTGAGGTTATAGATCCCTTTATCGAAATGTATTTACCCGAACCATTGAGAAATACAGATATTAGTATATATCCTGTACTCCCTTCCGGGATCGACATACCGCTGCGGTATGAGAGCAGGGATATTGATATTGTTGAATGGAATATTGATGGAAGCACGTATAGTGGACAATTCGTACAGTTTGAGCCTGGGCTCCATGCTATTGATATTGTCGGGAAAGCTGCTAATGTAAGACTTCCTGACGCAACGTATGGGGATTATCGTGCAATGAGTGGAATAGATGGGATGGAAAGATTTTATATTGGACCACCTGTTATCAGCAGCCTTGAGGTCAGCAATGTTACCAGACTATACACAAACCAACCCTTGAGTATTTCTGTTGAGACTGAAGGGGATGAAATCATAGATTCTCTCACCTATTTAATTGATGGATCAGTGTTTGCACAAACAAGTTCCCCGATTGCAACGACTATGGAAATACCCAATCCACTACCTGGAAACCATACAATTTCTGTAGAGGTAACTGATGGTTTCGGCCGGACTGCAAGTGAAGAAATAAGTGTGTTAGTACATAAACCACTCAGTATATCGATTTTACAACCGGTTAACGGGACGAGAATATCACCTGACGCAGAAGTTTCAGCTGAGGTTGAAGTGCTGTCCGGACAAGCGGCTAAAATTACCTGGTCTATTGACGGAAAGTCAGTCTCCTCGAGCGATTTTCTTACCGGTAGTCTGGGACAGATGACACCGGGATCCCATAAGATTGAAGTTGCAGTTACAGATAATGCCGGAAGTACGGTTGCAAATTCTGTAACGGTGGAAGTTCAAAGTGATTTTCTTCTCAATCTTATCGCACCTGCAGGTGCAATTGAAATTATTGTGGGAAATACATTGACATGCCGTGTTGGTGTTGAGAAAGTCGGGACATCCGACGTCGACTTAAAGGATGCCGCCGAGCATATCAACTGGTATATAGATGGCCGTGATACAGGGGAAACCGGTTTGACATTTATCTATACTGGTACAGCAGCCGGCAGTTTCAGTGTGTATGCAGAATATGAGAAAGATGGTATGGAGAGATCGACATCCGAACAGACAATTACAGTACGCGATCTGGCTGTACCGAAAATCAACTACCCGGCCCAGGGAGAAAAAATAATATATACCATAGGGCAGACAATCCCGTTAAGAGCAGAAGGGGAGCCAGGCGCTTCTTTTTCCTGGATGTTAGGATCTTCTGTAATAGCAATGGGTAAAGAGTCATCATTCAATCCGAATGGCCTGACCGGGAGTCAGCAGATAAAACTGGTAACGAGTGCATACGGCAGGACAAAAGAAAAATTAGTCACCGTGAAACTGACTTTAAATAATCCGCCGGAAATATCCCTGACAGCTCCTGCAACCCAGTATACTGGAGATCCATTAGCATGGACTGCATCAGCTTTTGATGTTGATGATACAGATGATCCTGAAATTACGATTCTTCTTGATGGTGTGAGCCTGATCGGTAGTCAACAGCACAGGATATTGAATGAAGAAGATAAGGGGAAACACACCCTGAAAGCAATTGCTAAAGATAGCCAGGGAGTAACAAGTACAAAACAAGTAACTATCGAGATACAATCAGGTATCCTGGATATTGAGATTCAGTCACCAATTGAAGGAGATGCCTATCTGAAAGGATATGAAATTCCTCTCATAGCTACTCTGGGAACTACGAATGGAGAGAGCAGCGAAGAAGGAACTTTTACCTGGACAGTGCAGTATCTTGATAATCCGGCAGCCGGTACTCAAATTTTTACTGGAAAAAAATCAGGTTTTTCACCGAATGAAACAGGGGAAATTACAGTTCTCTGTGAATATACCAATGCCGATGGAGTTCTAAGGGGCTCCAAACAGTTAGCTATTTTTGTAGAGAGCGAACCTGTCAAGCTGGGCATTTACTGGCCGCATGGATCGGTCGTAAACTCGGAACAGGATTTGGCTCCTGAATTGACCGGTATGCCTGAAAACGGTGAAAGCAGCTCTGTGAATTGGGCTATGAATGGAAGCCCGATAGATACTATTGACGGGTTGCAGGCACCCAAGGTGCCCGGGGAATACACTCTTTCAGTTCAATATACTTCTGAGGGAAAATCTCCCTCCAGGGCAGAGGTTCAGTTTATCGTGAATGGGTGGCCCGGCATTACGATTGTGACACCTGGGGAAAGAGCGCAAATTACCGTAGGTACTCCGATTATTCTTTCTGCTGATATCACTGATGACCAACCATTTTCAGGTGCAGTAACCTGGATAAAACAGGATGGCAGCATTATCGGTACAGGTAACCCCTTTGTTTTGGAGGATGCGGAAGCTGGCGAATGGAATATTTCCGGAAAAGCTATAGATAAATATGGCGCAGAATCTACCAAAACTGTAAACATAAATGTGTATCACCCGGTTGCTGATGTACTGCCAACTATCAACGGCGGCAGCACCACATATTTGGTTAAAGAGGGTAATGACCCACTTGCCGCTAATGTTAGTTTTACCGGGGGAATTAACCCTAAAGCAATATGGGAATTGCGACAGGGAGATAATAGTATTAACAGGACTGGTAAGGATATAAATTTCAGTTATGCAGATATTGAGAAATTTTCTGCAGCTTCTGCTGTTGTTACACTTGTCCTGGTAGATGATGTGCATGGTGATGGTTCAGAACAGGAAATGTTTCGGCAGGATTTTCCTCTGCTGTTAACCCGGCAGGCAGTAGTCGAGATACTGTCACCGGTTGCCGGAGATGCAGTCTGGGTTGGTGATAATGTTTCAGTGACTATAGCAGCAACCGGTTTATCTAGACCTGTAATAGCAGCGGCAATAAACGGAACGGCAGTTGAAGGTGTTTGGGAGCAGTTTGAAGACCAAAATGTATATTCTGCTCTTCTGCTTTCCTCTGGATTACTGACAAAAGAAGGGGTGTATGAGTTGGTGATCAAAGTCTCTGGAAATGGAACCAGCCTTGAAATACCTTATACACTCAATGTATATGAGCAGCGGAAAGGAATTTTTATTGACAACCCGCCGACAGAAATTAATCTGGAAGGTGATCCCGTCTCGGTAAGTGCGATAACTGTCGGACTTGATTCTATAGAATCTATCCAATGGCGAACTGATATGTTCCCTGATCCTGTTGCATCCGGTGATGATCTGGACTTGAATACAGTCGGATTGGCACCTGGAGACCATACAATTATAGCCGAGGCCGTGAGTGGTGGGGAAGTGATAGCTCAAACAGCATTTCTCGTGAAAGTATTCGGGGCTATGGAACTGGACGTAATACCGGAAGAAGAACTGTTAATAATAAGAAAAGGAGCATCAGTATTACTGCAGGCTAACGCAAGAGATAGAGACGGAACTGTTATAGACGGCGAACAAATTTCCTGGACATCTCACCTTGACGGGCTGTTGGGAACAGGAACTGCTCTTGAACTTGGGAATCTTGAAACCCTATCGATAGGAGAACACATTCTGACAATTGAGGCCGTAGGCAGTTATGATTCAAGGATTGCCATTTTGCAACGATTGTTGATAAATCCAGTTGAAGGTACCGATGCCTCGGAAGAAGATGATGAAGAAGAATCTGACGATGATGATACTGAAGGACCGGGAGGAGATCCTCCTGGCCCTCCACCACAGGATAATTTTTCTCCAGGTGACAGAATACCGGATCCACCACCACCTCCTTTGCCTAGATTTGGACCGGGAGGAGGACCTCCGGATCCTGGGCTGGAGGATATGTTCAATGATATGTTTGGTGGCGGAATGCCTGGCGGAGGCTTTGGTGGCGGAGCACCTGGCTTTGGGGGAGGACCATTCTAATGAAAAAACATATATGTTTACTAATAGTTGTATTATTGGTTTCAGTCCCTCTCTTTGGATTCACAGTTACCGTACCGAATGAAATCCCTGAATATGAAAATCTTTTGGTAATCCTGGATGATCCGGAAGAAGACGGGGCTGTAGGGGAAGCCCGGTTTTATATAGTAAAGGAAGGGGAGAAAACACCCTTATTTGCCGAATTTACAGAAAAAGAAGGGATTTGGAGTACTATAATTCCCATTTCATACCTTACGGGTGAAGAACTGGTCTATTTTACTGAGATCCGTACTATAGATGGACCTGTGGTACGGCTTCCTTATGAAGGTGAAAATCGTGCGGTACTGGTTCCTGATACGGGTTCCCCGATTCTCACATTAGTTTCCCACGAGATACCGGAACTTGATAGAGGAGTGGAACAATTAGTGGTTTTTCTGATTGAGGAGGAGAGTGGGATATCGCAGTTTGAGATTTTATACAATGGGAGAGAGATGACAAAGGCTGCGGTTTTTGATAACTATCTCTCATTCCTTGTAACTCCGGAGGAAAGCCAGGAAGAAAAAGAAGCCTCCGTTAAGATCAATATTGTTGATCTTTATGATAATGAGGCACAAAAAGAGGTTAGCTTTACCCTGAAAGAAGCAAGTACTCCCTTTTTCACTGCTTCTGCTGGTTATACAGCGGGTCTTGATATTAAGTATACAGTAAGCTTTGGCGAGAATCAGAATTCACTGGTTTTTATGGATTTGTTCAATGACATCACTCAGGAATTCATGCTGAGCCTGAAATTGGGCGCAGAAACAGAATTAACAGCTGGACCTCTTGCCATTGCATTATCACTGGGAATTAGTGATGAACTGGCTGTTGCTGAGATCCTGAATGCTTATCCTTCAACTCTTATATCAGATTATCAGAATATTCTGCGGTTATGGCATCCCTGGGATTTCGCAAATGAATTTACTTATACAGGCGCTGATGTAAGGAAGTATGATAACTCAAACAATATTTTTGCAAAGTTATCTCTGTTTGATACAATGCTTACCTATACTTTTGGTGACCAAAATGTAAATTTTCAGGATCAGACAATTAAATCCCTTGGTTTTAGAGGAACAGCTGTCTCGTTGGATATCCCCTTTCTCAGTATTTCTGTTGCTAAAGGTCTTACAGACCTGGGTTTATATCAGGTAAGCTGGCCGCAGAATTTCTTTGGCCTGAAAGCCGGGATAGATGTTTTTGATTACTGGTGGCTGCAGACAAATGTTTCATTTATCAGCTCATTTCAGGGTAGGTACGATGATATAACTACAGCAGGAAGTTCACCAATTGGGACACTCTATGATCTGGGTTCTGTTAATCCTGAGGAAAACATGCTGATAGGATTAGAAACCGGTTTGAATATTGACTGGTTCAAATTAACCGGTGGATTAGGGTTAACCCTTTACGTAAATGACGCAAGTCAGGTAATTGATACTGCCCAACTGGCCTCCGATATAAATTCCGGGTTTGGCTTTGATATAGCCCCATATCTCGGATATATAGATATTGTTGAGACCTATTTCCCTGTATTTGATTATTTTCCTATAACTATGGGACTTGCTGCTTCCGCTGTAAATCGGGAGCTGTGGGGTGTGACGTACGGCGGTGCTTTGGAAATCCCGATTATTGGGCTTCAGACATGGTTTCAAAAGACTGATAAATCATATAAAAGTCTGGGGTCTTCTGTTTCATCGGATATAATGGATTTAGGCATATCCTGGGAAATGTCTCTCATTGACTTTTCCTTTTCTGCCGGTTATAACTGGGTCCAGGATAATATTCCGGACATTCTGTTTTATGATATCCTTCCGTTATTCAGTCTGGATTTCAGGTCAACAGCCGACCCGACTGATAATGACATTTCAAGCATACTGCATACAGTTGCTGCGGGAGTAGTCACTCCCACTATAGATTTGTTGGGTAATATAACATTGGATTATACGTTTGAGTGGGAAATGACCAATACTGAAGCGCTTGCCGAGACAATTACCGCTCCTCTGGATAAGGCAGCATTATTATTATCCTCGAAGAATGATGTGTCAATAACACATATTGCTGATGTGAAATGGAAAAGCGGGAAAATAAAATTCGGTGATTTCAGTGCATCCATTGGTGCAAAGACCAAAGACTCCTACACTGTTTTCTCAATTGTAGATGGCTTAGCCAGTACGGATGCATACTGGGGTTTATCTTATGGCATCAATACAAGTATGAAAATAAGCCGTTATAAGCTGGACTTGGGGTATGAACAATCCTGGAGTACAGAAGCTTCTTCTGATTCAGATTACAATTTCGATGTTAAATTCAGTGTTTCTGATATTTTCTTTGATGCCGTAACCCTGAAGGGAACCTTAGCACAAACATATAACACTGCATCACTCCAGGAGTATGGAATCAGTGGAAAGTTATCCATGAATAAAAGTATTGGAATGTTTAATTTTGGATTATCCTTTGATACTTCCTACAAAGATTCCATTATTGACAACTCAAAGGATGCACTGTCTTCTATAATAGAAATCAGTGGGGGAATTTCACTGTAACCTGAGCCAATTTCAAAAATAGAGTATTTGTTGAAATTGGCTTTTGAAGTTTTTGATTGTGTAGATTTTATTTATTATACATGCGGGTCTTAGGACCCGCATATTTTTTCATTATACAACCATCCACCCGAATGCAGGTTTTAGGCTTGGTTCTCTTTGGATTTCAATGTATACTGCTCTCCGATACACAAAATAAACCAAAATACATAAGGAATATCATAATGGGTGCTCAGTACTACTATCCGGAAAACTATAAATCAATTCTCTCCCTTGAAGAGACAGAAAAAGCTATTGCTGATATCAAGACTTTTTTCCAAACTTACTTATCTGCTCAACTAAAACTACGCAGGGTCACTGCTCCTTTGTTTATTGAGGCAGGAACTGGGGTAAATGATGACCTGAATGGTGTTGAGAAACCGGTATCATTTATCCCAAAAGGAATGGAAGGAATTCGTGCGGAAATTCCACAGTCACTTGCAAAATGGAAACGTATGATGCTGGGAGATTATAATATTCAGCCTGGATATGGTCTCTATACCGATATGAATGCCATAAGGCCGGATGAAGATCCCGACAATCTGCATTCCTACTATGTTGATCAGTGGGATTGGGAAATGGCTATTACAGATGAAAAGCGTACCCTTGGGTTTCTCAAAAATGTCGTAAAGAAAATATACGCTACACTGGTAGCAACGGAATTTCTGGTATATGAAAGTTTTCCTGAAATTACCCCAATACTTCCCGAAGATATAACTTTTATTCAAACTGAGGATCTATGCAGCATGTACCCTGATTTGAGTCCTGTTGAACGCGAATCAAAAGCAGCTGAAAAATATGGGGCTGTGTTTATTATTGGTATTGGTGCGGACCTGTCTGATGGGAAATTACATGACGGCAGGGCTCCTGATTATGACGACTGGAGTTCCCCTAGTGAGGGTAAATATAAAGGGCTGAACGGGGATATTATTCTTTGGAATTCAGTTCTTGGCAGGACTTTCGAGCTTTCATCAATGGGCATCCGGGTAAACCCTGAGGTGCTCTTAAGACAACTCTCCATCAGGGGAGCAGAGGAGCGTCTCAATTTATTTTTTCATAAACGTCTGGTAAATGGAGATTTCCCGGATGCTATCGGTGGAGGAATCGGCCAGTCCAGGCTTTGTATGTTCCTTTTACGTAAAGCCCATATTGGTGAGGTTCAGGCCAGTTTATGGCCGGAAGTAGTTAGGGAAGGCTGTAATAAAATTGGAATTCATCTCATGTAGATATTGACTGAATGCTAACCAATAATTATTATGCGAATATATATTTTTTCTTGCAATACATTTCTTGCATGATACACTGATTTATGCAAAAAAAGGATTGGGGAATCCTGCATATTATCAGAACAGATTCGGAGTTTTTAGTTTTTAAAAGTTTAAAAAACTCCAAAAGCCAATTATGAAAAATTGGTTTGGGTTATGAAAGGAGAACAACATGCCTATAAACGACCTCTCTTATGTGCTGGTCACACCGTATACCATAGCTAAAAGCAGAACTGGAGGAGTTGTTTCACGACTACTATCCAGAGTTGATCTGGAACTTGTTGGGGCTCAAATGTTTGCCCCTACTGTAAAATTTGCAGAAAAATATGCTGAATCGGTACTTTCAACATATGAAGGTGATGGAGTTAAGGGTACTAAACTCCTGCAAAACTATATTGTAGATGCATTTTCTCCAAGCGGCGGCAGAAGACATAGAATACTGCTGCTTCTCTTTAAGGGAGAAGACGCATACAGTAAACTGTCTGAAATCGCAGGACCTTTATATAAGGAAGAGATTGACCTGGAACAAATAACAGGTGAGACAATTTCC
>JAGLNY010000087.1 GCA_023139255.1 Spirochaetales bacterium | reverse complement strand
ATAAACCTAAAAAGGTGTTTTTTAATCTAGAGAAAATAAGTGTAGATAAATTTAAAAAGGAAATTGAAAAGTTATGTTTCTCAATTCCGGAAGACACAGCTTATCTATCCTTTCGTTCTCTTATTCCTTTTTTTATAAGGCCAAAAAAAGAATCATATGTTGATTGTAAAAAGCCTGGTAAAATTGGTAGTGAATATCAAACATTACTATATAATTCATTTCTCATAGGTTTAGATATCAATTTAGCTGAAAAAAAATACATTTTAAGAAAAGAACAAGAAAGAATACGAAATTTAGAGAAAAATTTTAAAAACGATTCTTTATTACGCGATTTTTTTACAGGGGATAAGGATGTTTCTTTAACTCTTGTTGATCTAGAAGATAAGATTGTCAAAATTGAGCAAGATTTAGAGAAATTTCAAGTAGCAGATGATTATCACGACATTCAGAAAGAAGCGGACAGTATTGAAAAAAAATTATTCGACATTAATAATGAGATAACAATTATTAAAAACAATATTGACAACATTGAGAAAAGTTTGAATATAACCCCCTCAATGAGTAGTTTAGATTTAGAAGCTATCTATGCTGAATCAAAGGTTTTATTTCCAGAAACTGTTAAGAAGACTTTAGATGATATTGATGATTTTTATAGAAAGCTACTTTCAAATAGAATTCGTCGGTTATCTGAACAGAGAAACCTGTTAAAACTTTCTCATAGTGATAAATTAGAAGAATCTAACCTACTGAAAGATAAGCTTGATGGATTAATGAAATATCTAGGCAAACACCAGGCTCTTGATTTGTTTATTTCTCTTAGCCAAAAAGTTGCTGAGTTAAAGTCAGAAAAAGGAAATTTGGAAAAATATCAGGTTTTACAATCTGAATATAAATCTAAAGAACGTCAGACTGAGAAAGATATGATTGATTTATCAGAAATTACTGATAATTACTTAGTAGAAATTGAAGAAAATACTAGAAAAATCCGAGATTGTTTTCGTGCTTTGGCAAAAACATTTTACCCCCAGAGTGTTGCTGGTTTAACAATTAATACGAATGAAGGTGAAAATCAACTCGTCTTTGATATTGAACCGAAAATTGAGTCAGATGGTTCAGATGGTATTAGTAATGTAAAACTATTTTGTTATGATCTATCTATTCTGTTTGAAGGACAAAACCATAATATCGACTTTATTTTTCATGATAGTCGCCTTTACGACGGTATTGATGAACGTCAGAAAGCTGCTATGTTTAAAACGATCAGGAATTATTTTTCAAATAATGATAAGCAGTATATTGCAACAGTTAATCAGAATCAATTAAATGAAATTAAAGCAAATTTGTCTTCGGAAGAATATAAATCAATTATTGAAGATAACACTATCTTAACACTTACAGATGATTTAGACTCTGAAAAGTTATTAGGTATTAAAGTTGATATCGGAAATAAATGAGTAAAGATAGTACTTGATTCTTTTCGTTATAAAAAAATGAAAAATTTTCTTAAGGCGCCGACCGGATTCGAACCGGTGCATAAAGGTTTTGCAGACCTCTCCCTTACCACTTGGGTACGGCGCCGTAGCAGTTTCATACACTAGCAGAAATACTTTGTTAGTTCAAGATAGTATGATAATCTTTCATATCATGAAATCTGTGTTAAGCCAAAAACCAAAAGTGGTATTTATCCAACCCCCTGTATTTGACTTTGCCTTGTATGATCTTTTTCTTAAACCCTATGGGCTGATACGGCTTTCTTCCTGGTTCCGTGAAGCCGGGTATGAAACAGCATATATTAATGCCCTGGACTGGGAAGATCCGGCAACAACGAAAGTTCTGGGCCGCCCCAAACGCAAGAAGAACGGTACGGGAAAATTTTTCAAGCAGCAATATCTGCTTCCTGAGCAACAAGTCCCGCTTCCTGAGGAGGTAAGAGAGGTACCCAGACGATTCAGCCGCTATGGAATTCTGAAAGAAGTGCTTGCTGAACAAATTAGAAAAGCCAGACCTGATATAGTCTGCATAACCTCCGGGATGACATACTGGTACCAGGGGGTCGTTGAAACGGCAGAACTTGTTCGGGAACATGCCCCTGGGGCACATATTCTTATTGGCGGAATTTATGCTTCACTCATGCCGGAGCATGCTATGAGAGTAACAGGTGCTGATCTTGTGGTGAAGGGAGATAATCCTGACCCGATAAAAACCTATCTTGCTGATAAAGGATTTCCCGTACCTTCCGGTCTTATCCCGCTATATCCCAGGGCTGCTGATATGACTGGTTCTGATTCAGGTTTCTGGGGTCAGGGAGCCGGAGTAATTCGGCTTAATACCGGTTGTCCACTTCACTGCGACTATTGCGCATCAGACCTGATTAATCCTGAATTCAGGAAAGGGGATCCAGGGGAGGCTTTTACTGTTGTCCATGAACTATATCGCAGGAAAGGAATATCGCATTTTGGTTTTTATGATGATGCACTTCTGGTGAATAAGGAGCAGGTTCTTCTCCCGTTTCTGGAAATGGTGATTCGTTCCGGTATGCAGATCTCATTTTATACCCCTAATGCGGTACATATCCGGTATATTGATGATGAGAGTGCATTGCTTATGAAAAGGGCAGGTTTTCAGGAAATACGGATGGGATTTGAGTCAGCTTCTGATGAATTTCATGCTTTGCATGATCATAAATTCTCAACTGATCAGTTTCATAATTCAATACGGATGCTGTATAGAGCCGGGTTTTCACAGAAAGACCTGCCTGTCTATATTCTTGCCGGCCTTCCTGGACAGCGTGCGGATGAAGTTGAGAATTCCATCAGGATTGCAGCAGAAGCTGGGGTAAGTGTATCGATTGCGGAATATTCACCGGTTCCCGGAACCCCAATGTGGGAAGATGCCGTAGAAACGAGCGATTTTCCGCTTGCTGAAGAGCCGCTCTATCATAATAATCTTTTTTTCCCGACAGAATGGCGGGGTCAAACACGCGATGACCTTCAGAGATTGAAATTGTTGGCTAGAGAGACAAGATTGTAAAAGTACCCTTTGTGAAGTTGGGAATAATCACAATATTTTGACAATTAAGGTAGTATGTAACAGTGAACTCTATTGACAGGGAATATAACTTTTCCTATCATTCAGTAACAGGCGGTTTGTGCTTTGATACAATAAGACTATTTTTCTGTCCGCTTTCGGATCCTATAATAGTTCCATAGAACCCCGGTGCGGTTCTCAGAGGGTTTATCATTGAAAAAGACAGGTTTAATTGCCCTTATCATAGGAGCGACCTTATGCTTATTTTCTCAAAATGTCTATTCTGCCAAGACGGAAATGATCGATAACTTAACCAAACAAAATATAGCTCAGGCATTATGGCTGGAATCATTTAATGAAGCATTTATTCCTGCGGATATTTTGAAAAAAATTTATAGTCAAAAGAACAGTAATGAAGCTTTTGCAACTCGTCTGGGGGTTCGCCTGGATGAGTTAAGCGAAACTAGAATATCATATCTTAAAGATCTTCGTAAACGCTATGAAACAATGAAGGAATATGCTGATCAGCGCTCTGCACAACAAGTTTATGCCAATCTAATGTTCATGGGACCTCAGGGTGTAAGAGGTTATAAATTATTAGATCCGGATATGAAATTTGAATGGCCGCAGATCGATCATCCGCAATGGGAGTATCAAGTCGGTTGGCATTTTTTCGTTGGGAATTTTACGGATGAAGATAATAATCATTACAGTGTTCAATTGATGTATTGGCAATATTCTCTTCTACCCCCGGATATGGCTCATGAACTTGGATTAAGCGATATAGAAAATCAAATCCTTGAAATGCATCTTGCTATTTCTGATCCGCAAACAGATACTCACTACCGTGCAAATACGGTGATTGTGGCGGGAACTACGGGATTGATCGGATTCAAAGCCAAACCCTATGAATATACCATGGGAAAAAATGTGATCCGATCACTGGATCCGGACGGTAATCTTTTCCCGGTTGAATTAATAGCCAAAGGTTGGGATATGGGAAAACCCGGAAATCCCGACATTGAAATTAATATATTCCTGTATAATCCGACCGGCTATTTCATGGAAGGGGATGAGGGAAAGGCACCCTGTGTAGATGGAATAGGAACCTACTATTATTCAGCAGCTAATTTGAAATTGATTGATACTCGTGAAAGCATGATCATGATCAAAGGGGAAAAGATCAAGCTGATTGATGGAAATATGTGGTACGATCATCAATGGGGAACCGGTTTTATGCCCAGCGGTGCGCCTCAACATGCCGTTATGCGTGCAGTGGAAAATATAACCGAACCGCCTCCCGGTGGTTGGGACTGGTTTATGATGCATTTTTATGAAAATGATGCCATTTCTACGGAAGGAGAAGTTCAAATGGGCATATCTGCACTGCACACGAATGATAACTTGAGTTTTTATTGGCAAACTGGTTCCGAAGCACCCGGAATCATGACAACACCATGTAGTGGGAAATACATCGATGCAAATAATCATGCAATTGATATAAAAGGGACAATGAAGGTAACAAAATGGGTCAAGAATTCAACATCACCCAATCCGGATGTTTACCTGCCGACACATACCTGGTATCCTGCCGAATACACGTTTACGATTGATTCTGATGTTCCTGAACCATTAAAGCAGTTTACGTCAACACCCATCACTTCAAATGCTCAAACGGGATTTTTTGCAAACGGACTTCAGTATGCCGAGGGAGGTACCTTACTTACCGACACCTTGGGGAATGAAATTGGGCGTGGTTTTGCCGAAGCAACGAATTATGCAAATACATGGGAAAATGTCCTGAAATTAAGCGGAATGCCGGTTAATGAAAAAACAAAGGAATTCATCGGTGCGGCTAAACCTTCAATATATCTGAAAATAACCAGTATGCTTTATGTTGCATTCCATAAAAAAGAATTGGAAAAAATCATCAGGGAAAGCAGGGGGTTGTAGACGCCCATCACCATCGTATCATAAAGTGAATCATAGTAATGGGAAATAGAATCACTTTGCTCTTTCTGAAGTGTCCATTTGTTTTCAATCCAGTTAATTGAATCGGTGCAGTAGGAAGGTGTGTTATTTTCATTAGTTAAAGGAGTTTCCCAAAGATCCGGCCAAGTACACCGGAGCCAATTACCGATTTAACCTGTTCAAACCAGGGCACAAACCGTGACTGCTGAAATACTGTTAACAGGACATTTTTCTCTTCAGCTTTTTTAATCAGCATATCGACATCAGCAACTTTCTGGGCAAAAGGCTTTTCACTGAGACAATGTTTGCCTGCATCCATGATAGCCATTGAAATTTCAACATGCCGGTAACTGAATGATGAATTGATGACAAGGTCGATATCATCACGCTTAATCATCTCTTTGTAATCAGAATAGACTTCGCATCAGAGCTCCTCTATTGCCTTCTGTCGTCGATCTTCCAGAAGTTTGGCAACGGCGACAATTTTGAATCTCTGTGGATCTGTTTTTAGATAGTTTGCATGAATATTTCTTCCGCCGCGTCCCTGACCGATAATAGCAACGAACTGCATCATATTAATCAGCGGCAAACAAGGTTAAATCAACAGAACGCGTTGCGATGACTCTGCAGGGAACACCGCCGGGATTTTCCAGTACTATTTCACCAATAGCTATCGGCGCAGAGATTCGGCAACTTTTAATTGCCTCCATAACCTTAAACACATCATCCCTGGAAACTGGCTGATTTGTCCTGACCCCTGTCAGCGGTTCGGTTCCATTTTCAACCAATACTGAACTGCAGACACTTCTGGTTGGATGAAGCAGTTCCTGGGTAACCCAAGCGGTTCCCCGCTGGCAATTTGCATTATGTATTGCGGTAATTGCCCCGGATATTTTGTCTTTCTCAACCCTGAGAACACAACTTTTTGGGCAGACAATGCAGGTGAGTTCTTCTACGATATGTTTTTCCTGATCAGAAAGATTCACCATACACCTCCAAGGGCTCAACTGTATCACAGTTAAAGGCAAATCGTAACATCTCAGATGGTGATACTCTAGTGAATGTTTTTGTGAGCAGTATTCTGTTATCACTCTTTTCCAACCGCGCTACGCAGACGCGGAAATTAATTTCCGGTGCAGTAACACGCATGGAGAGAGTTACACGGCCAGGTTTTGAAATTGTATGAGGAAGAACATAACGCAAATTGGATCCCACTTTTATTGGTAGTATGGTATTGCCGGACTGAATGACCCGGCCAGTAGACCGAAACTGATTAAGTGCCATTTCAGCCGCACAAGCTCCGGCATATTCAGCCTCTTCCGATACAAAATCGACAAGATCATGCACTTGCAGTACATTTCCGCAGGCAAACAACCCTGGAACTGTGGTCATAAGATGCTGGTCAACAACAGGTCCCTGTGTTGCAGGATCCAATGCGGCACCTGCGCTCCTTGCCAGTTCATGTTCCGGGATAAGACCGACAGACAACAGGATCGTATCGCAGGGGATATAGGTTGAGGTCTGAAGATTAAGCCGGTTTTTGCTGTCTAATTGGGCTACAGTTATACCCTCAACCCGTTTGTTCCCATGGACTTTCACAACACCAGTAGATAATAGCAGCGGAATGTTAAAATCGTGCAGACATTGTCGTACGTTTCGGTCGAGCCCGCCGGGATATGGCTGAATATCAGTAACTGCGGCAACTTCCGCACCCTCCAGCGTAAGTCTCCTGGCCATTATTAATCCAATATCGCCTGACCCGATAATAACAGCACGCCTGCCTACATTGATATTCTGTATATTCATAAGTCTTTGGGCGGTTCCTGCTGTTAATATTCCAGCGGGTCTTGTTCCCGGAAGTGATATGGCACCGGCAGTCCGTTCCCGGCATCCCATTGCCAAAATTACAGTTGCAGCCCTGATAATCCGGAACGATCCTGTGGACATGACAGCAAGGGGAAACCCATAACTTTCCGGGATAAGGTCCTGAACAAAAGTTTCTGATAAAATTGTGATTTTTCCGGCTGTTTCATAGTTCAGGAGTACCTGTTTTTCACGTTCTGCATATTCCGGACCGGAAAGGGATTCATTATAGCGGTGCAGTCCGAATCCATCGTGTATACACTGATTAAGAATTCCCCCCGCTCGGTTGTCCCGGTCAATAACCACGACAGATTTAGCCCCGGCTCCTGCTGCACCGGCAGCGGCTGCAAGTCCGGCAGGCCCTGCGCCAATTACTGCTACAGCAAACTCAATCTTTTTGTCCATTACGATTCCTTTCCAAGCGGACAAGAAGAAGGTCTTAATGGGCCGGTAAACAGTTCTGTTCCCGGTCCTTTTAAGGTTTGTGTATCAACAGTAATACCAAATGATTCCCGCAAAATTTCAGTTAGGCGCTGCAGGCAGAAACCGCCCTGGCACCTTCCCATCATTGCCCGCGTACGATACTTAATTCCCGCAAAAGTTACCGGCCCAATAGTTCGGGCTGCTGCAGTTTTGATTTCTGCAAGGGTAATCTCTTCGCATCGGCAGACTATTGACCCATAATCCGGGTTTTGGGATATCAGGGTTTTTTTTTCATCATGTGAACAATCAGAAAAACGCTTTTTCAAAAAAGGGGTGTTATGGATAACCGGCCGGCCCTGTATGAAATCTTTGCGATCCCGTAATGGGAGCAGCTGCCCTACCAGTTCTTTTACCTGTTCTGCTATTGCCGGTGAGGCTGTCAGTCCCGGGCTCTCAATACCGATAAGGTTGATGAACCCACGGACATCCCGGCGCGATTCAATCACGAAATCCCGGAAACCGCCCTCTTCAGGCGGGGCAAGTTTCGGCCTTATGCCGGCAAAACTCCGGATAAAATCCGTGCTGCTCAAAGAAGGAAGCAGGTGATGTCCTTCCTCCCGAAGCGTTTCCATGATATCGATGGTAGTGGCAGTATCCTCATCATCTATAATATATTCATTAGATGGCCCAATCAGGATATTTCCGTCAACGGTATTGGTCAGGTGTATTCCCAGACCACTATCGTGAGCACCGGGAACAGGGTATATCAGCAGGTTCAGAGCCTCTTTCAGCCGCTTGTCCAGGACATAGTACTCACCCCGGCAGGGATAGAGAGTATATTCATCAATTCCTGCCATTCTTGCAATATCGGCAGAGCCAAGACCCGCGGCATTTATGATAACTTTTGCGGAAAACGTATTCGTCTCTGTATGCAGAAGGAAATACTTCTTTTGCCGGTCAGGAATGTCTATTGAGCGGACAGTATGATTGAACTTAAATTCCACGCCGTTTGCATACGCGCTTTCAGCCAGTGCGATGGTAAGTTCGTACGGGCTGACAATACCGGTAGAGGGGGTGTATATAGCGGTAGTCCCGACAATACCCGGTTGGAGTTTTTCCATCTTTTCCCGGTCGATCAGTCTTATGCCGGGAACCCCGTTAGCTTTGCCCTGCTCAAGCAGTTTTGTTAAGGATTGTGTCTGTTCTTCAGTAAAAGCGACAGTAATTTTTCCTGTTCTTTTGAAGGGAACGCACAACTCACTGCAGAGATCTTCCATCATTTGGTTGCCGCGGACATTACATACTGCCCTGTTTGTGCCGGGAGTATAGTGTATACCTGAATGTACAACGCCGCTGTTTTTACTGCTTATGCCGAATCCGGTATCCGGTTCTTTTTCGATAACTAAAATTGAGAGATTTGTTTGTGCAAGGGTTCGTGCTGCTGCGCACCCGATAACTCCGGCGCCAACAATAACCGCATCATAAATTTTCATAAAACTACTATAACGATATTGCTTTTATATGGGAAGCGCCGTCTGGACATCCCCGCACTGATAGAAGTACAATCCAACCAGGAATTCAGGAATCTGCGGGCAAACACGTGGGGACCTGCAATCTATAGTAATCGGAGGGGAAATGATTGAATCACTGACTAATGGAATAATAAGTATTACGGCAGATACTTTAGGTACACAATTAACCAGTCTAAAAAAAGGTACCATTAATTATTTATGGGGCGGCAACCCGGCTATATGGAAAGGACAATCTCCGTTATTGTTTCCTGTAATAGGAATGGTCAAAGATGGGAAATATCCTTTTGAAGGGAAAACCTACTCTATGGACAAGCATGGATTTGCACGTAGAAAAGAATTTGCTGTTGTCTATAAAGATGAGAATAAAATGACTTTCAGGTTAACTCATGATGAAGAAACCGTAAAAATATACCCTTTTAAATTCCAGTTGGATATAACCTATAGGTTAGATGACAACAAATTAACAGTTAAACATGATGTAATAAATAGAGGGGACAGTGATATGTATTTTTCTATTGGGGATCATCCTGGATTCAATTGCCCATTAGAAGAAGGTCTCTCTTTTGAAGATTACTCTATTGAATTTGAAAAGGAAGAGACGGCAAAATTATATAGCCTTGATGAAAGAGAGTTATTAAGAGACAAGGGCGAACCCTATTTTAATAATGAAAAAATTATTCGTTTAAAACATGAATTATTTGTACCCGATGCGATGATTTTTAAAAACCTTGAATCAAATTATCTAATCATTAAATCCGATAAATCCGATAAAGAGATTAAAGTTAACTTTAAAGGGTATCCGTATCTTGGGATATGGACAAAAGTAACGGATGATATTAAGGCCCCATTTATCTGTATTGAACCATGGTATGGTGTCGATGATACAGTAAAAGGCTATGATGATTATAAAAATAAAGAAGGCATAGTAAAACTGGAAAAACAAAAAACCTTTTTCTGTACTTATAGTATAGAAATCTAAATTAATAAAACATGACTCCACGGCAGGATAAATTTTTTCGTCCCCTCCCTATGTCTTAACCCCCAACCCCTAACCCCTAACTTCTAACCACCCAAGAACCGCATCACAGCTCTCTTCCAACACCTCGAGCGATTCCTTCAGAGCCTCCTCAGTTATGATAAGGGGCGGAGAAATCTTGATGCATTCTCCCCCGATACCTACAGGAGCGAACATCATCAAACCCCGGTGAAAACACTCCTCGTTGATTCTCATCGCTGTTTCGGAGTCCGGTTCCTTTGTTCCCTTCTTTACAACCTGAATGCCCGCTACCAGACCTTTCCCGTGAAGACAGCCCAATCTGTCAGGATATTTTTCCTGTATTGCTGTCAGCCCCGGCATCAGGATGGATTCCATCTTCTCCGCATGCTCTACGAGTTTTTCCTGCTGGAGGATTTTCAGATTTTCAACGGCAGCTGCTACAGGAAGCGGGCTGGCGGAATGGGTGGAGGTCATTGCTCCGGGTGGATACAGTTCCATGATATCACTGCGTCCAATTACCGCCGAGAGGGGCAGGGAGGATGTGATACCTTTGCCGCATACGATGAGATCCGGCGTTACCCCATAGTGCTGATAACAGAACATCTTACCTGTTCTGCCGAAACCCGCCTGTACCTCGTCATATATGCTGATAATATCGTGTTCCCGGCAGAAAATTTCCATTTTCTGAGCGTACTCGACAGGGAGAAAATCCGGGCCGACACCCTGGTATGATTCGGTGAGAACCGCAGCGACTTCATCAGGCTGTATCCCCTCTTCCTTCAGGGTGTTCAGAAAAAGATCGAAAGAGACATCTTCATTTTTATACCCATCAGGGAAAGGTACCTGAATAAAATAATCCCTTCCTCCTGCAATCCAATCCTTTAGCTTTTCCATACCTCCCGCAAGCTGGGAACCAAGAGTTCTTCCATGAAAAGCATTCTCAAATGAAACTACATATCGTTTTTT
>JAGLNY010000086.1 GCA_023139255.1 Spirochaetales bacterium | reverse complement strand
CTCTTCGGCAAGTTTTTTTGTACCTTTTGAGGTTCGTGAAAGAAGACCTGTTTTGTGAATATAAACATCCCGACCCTGTTCAAGAGCAAATGAGGCTGTAATTAATGCACCTGAACGTTCCGGAGCCTCAACAATACAGACAGCCCGGCATAATCCGCTTATTATCCTGTTTCTTGCTGGAAAATTCCACCGCCGCGGGGGCTCCAGCGGGGGGTACTCACTCATAATTCCGCCATTGGAGTCGAGCATCCTTGCTATTGTACGCAAAGATGAAGCAGGATAGATATTGCCAATACCGCTGCCAAGCACTCCCCAGGTTTTTCCTGAGATAGAAACCGAACCAGTATGGGCAGCGTAGTCAATCCCTATTGCCAGCCCGGAAATCACCGGGATCCCTGCATAGCCTGCTTCCAGCCCCAGCTTAAATGCAGCCCGCTCTGAGGCCGGGGAGGCATGCCTTGTACCAACCACCCCTATTGCATGGAATCCTTGAGGGGGAAGAGTGCCTTTATAGTAGAGTAAATATGGCGGATCATAAATTTCACGCAGTATTGCCGGATATGACAATTCATCCATACACACTATACCTGCACTATTTTCCTCAACCCATCTGCAGATCAATTCTGCTTCAAGGAGAACTGTTTGGGGGTTGTACTTGTGCAGTCGTATCCTTCTTTTAAGTAAATACTCAATTTCCCTACAGCTAAGCTGAAGCAGGGTTCTCCCATCTGTGAGATAGGATGATAAAAAAACTTTCTCTTTCGACCGGAGTCCAGGAATCCTGCTAATTGCAATTTTACTCAGTTGGTTCATTTTTTTTCCTCTCTATACCTTCTGACTGAGAAAAAGCAGAGAAATATTCAAATTAGCAAAGATTTTTTTATTTTATGTAAGTTTTAACGCAGCTTTGTTCTTAACCCGGGGTGATATTTGTTGTAATTTTTTTGCAGTTCAGCAGTGCTGATATGTGTATAAATTTGAGTTGTACTGATATCTGAATGCCCAAGAAGCTCCTGAACCACCCGAAGATCCGCCCCCCCATTCAGTATATGAGTTGCATATGAGTGCCGTAAGGTATGGACCTTGGAAGAAACTCCGGCTTCTGCGGCATATTTCTTCAATCGATCCCAAATGCTTTTCCTGCTGATTCTACTGCCGCGTATTGATAGAAAAACTGCATCGGTCATTATTCGTTCGTTTGAAAGAAGAGGCCGTGCATCTTTAAAGTATCTTTTCAGCTCTGCTGCTGCCCTGGAACCTAACGGAATAACACGTTCTTTATCCCGTTTTCCCACAACCCGTAGTAAATTCTCTTCCATAAACAGATTATTCATCCGCAGCCCGGCAGCCTCACTAGAACGCAGCCCCGTAGAATATATTAGTTCAAAAAGAGCTCTGTCCCGTATCCCAATTATTGAATTATAGGGAATACATGAGAGTAAAGTCTCAACTTCACTAAGGGACAATACCTCCGGGAGTTTCCTTGAAGTTCCGGGTGATTCAATTTTATCTGTGGGGTTATCAGCACGGATATTCTCACTGATAAGAAAACGGAAAAAAGATCTTAAAGATGTGAGGATTTTTGCAACTGTCCGCTTATCCAGGTTATCCGTTCCCCGCTTTGCCAGATAGCTTATTAAAACCACTGCATCTGCTTTTTCAGGTACAATTTTCTTTATTCCAAGGAACGAAAGGAGTTTCTTTATCTCATCTGTATACATTGAGATTGTAGACTCAGCCAACCGCTGCTCCAAGGCAAGATAATCCTGGTATGTTTCAAGCAGCAGGACTGTTTCTACTATCATACTTTATGTATCCTGTTCATTTTCCTGTTTATATCTGAGAACAGCAGGATAGGAGAAATCCTCAGGCAATTCATCACCTGTACCTAATTTACGCTGCAGGTCTTCCCATCTGTCTACTGTTATAACTTCCGCGGATTTGTGACCGGGAATTGCAGTCTGGGCTACCGGTTCCCTGGGTTTAATAACAGAAGAAATCCCTTTTTGTTGCTGCTGTGTTTGTTTTTCAGCAATACTTTCTTTCAGGTCTTTCGGTCTGCTGAATCCTGTTGCCACTACGGTAACCTTAATTCTATCACCAAGTTCGGGATTATACGCCTGTCCGGCAATAATCAGCGCATCTTCATCAGCATTCTGTGTTATTATCTCAACAACATCCTGATACTCCTTGAGAGTAAGATCATCGCTGCCTGCAAGATTAACAAGGATACCCTTCGCGCCCTCAATCTTTGCATTCTCCAGAAGCGGATTATTAATTGCGGCGGTAGCAGCATCTACTGCCCTGTTTTCTCCCTCACCAATTCCAATACCCATTAATGCATCACCGCGGCCTTTCATAACAGTCCGGACATCCGCAAAATCGATATTGATCTCCCCCGGTTCCGTAATCAGCTCACTGATTCCCTGTACTCCCTGCCTAAGAACATCATCCGCAATCTGAAAAGCCTGTTTAATAGGGGTGTTGTTCTCAACTATTTTAAGCAGATACTGATTGGGAATAATAATAAGGGTATCAACGCTCTTGCGAAGTTTATCAATTCCATCAGAAGCCAGCATAAGCTTCTTCTTCCCCTCAAACAGGAACGGGGTTGTTACTACTGCTACTGTTAATGCATTGATTTCTTTAGCTATCTCTGCAATTATCGGCGCTGCACCTGTACCGGTACCACCACCCATGCCGGCAGTAATAAAAACCATATCTGTACCATCCAGAAGCTCCTTAATTTCCTCATGGGACTCCATCGCGGCTTGCTCACCGACTTCAGGGATACCCCCTGCCCCAAGACCATTAGTGAGTCTCGAGCCTATCGGCATCCTGGTATGGGCGTTTGATCTTTGCAAGGCCTGCATATCTGTGTTCAGGACAACATAATGTACTTTTTTCAGCCCTCCAGCTATCATACGGTTTACAGCATTTCCCCCGCCTCCACCGATGCCTATGACTTTAATATCTGTGGGAGTGGTTCGATCTACGTCTGCTGAATCTCCGATACCCTCAAAAATCTCAATATTCATGATTCCTCCATAAAGTTGAACATGGAGTATTTCTTACTGTTTGCTACAACTAAGAATTACTACCAAAATCTATTTAAAAGAGCATATCAAATAAATCCTTCACTTTCTTCACTAAAGGATTTATTTTATCTATCGCTCCTATATTTCTGCTTCTGTGCGTCCGCACATGACTTAAATCACCTTTCCTCTTGGATTCATACAATACCAGTCCTATAGCAGTAGCATATTGAGGATCAATATATCTACTTTCCAAACCTTCTACAGGCTTTGGCAGTCCCAGCCTTGCAGGCAGACCAAAAACTTCAGCTGCCAGTTCGACAGTACCGGGCAGCATTGAACCACCACCGGTAATAACTACCCCGCCGCCAAATGAACCTGCAGTCTTGTTTTTTGCAAGTATTCCCTTAAGAATTGAAAAAATTTCTACCATCCGGGGTTCAATAATTCGGCATATTTCCCTCTTGGGCATTTTGATTGACGGCCACCCGCCCACTTGTGGAATAATGATGTCTTCATGCTGTCCGATTAGCGGTCCGTAACAGCATCCATGTTCACATTTAAGCTCCTCTACAAGACTTTTTGGTTTATTAAGAATATAGGCAAGATCCGAGGATACTTGATTTCCACCCATATTAATGCCCCCGACATAATATGGGGCTCCTCCAATGTAACCGATCATATTCGTCATTCCGCCGCCGATATTAATCAGCAAAGTTCCCATTTCTTTCTCTTCCTGAGAGAGAACAGCCTCAGAATCAGCTAGTTGTTGAAGTATCAGTCGCTGAACCTGGAATCCTGCACGACTAATGCATTTATTAATGTTTTGTGAAACAGAAACTGATCCTGTAACTATCATAACTTTTGTCTCTAATCGATGCCCTAGCATATCTACAGGATCTTTAATTCCACCACGGCCATCTACACGAAATTCCTGAACAAGTGTGTGGAGAATTTCACGATCAAGCGGTAGTTCGAAAGCCCGGGCAACTTCCATTGATTTGTAGATATCTTCTTTACGTATTTCCTGGTGCTGATCACTTATTCCTACTACCCCTTGCGAATTCAACCCTGATATATGCTGTCCACCAATACTAGTAACAATATGCTGGAGTTCCCTGCCTGTTTTGAGTTCAACATCTTCTATTACCGAAGAGACAACTTTTAACGCGGTCTCAATATTCTCAACAATACCGGCTCTTATCCCCTCAGAGGGTCTCTCGCTGACACTCTCAATCCGAACAACACCATCACGGTCAACTGACCCGACAACTGCACAAATTTTTGAGCTTCCAATATCAAGACCTAAAATATGATTCCCCACAGACAAACCTTCCTATAACCGGCATATTGCTGCATCATTATGTACAGCAATTCGGATAAATTCTTTTTCCCATGATTCAGTCATTTCTATTACAGCTTTAATACTTTCATAGAACGACTTTAGTTCCAGATCTCCAGCCAGCTGAAACTCAATATTCGATTCTGAGATTCTAAAAAATGCTGATGCATTATTATACTTACTATTATTATCGTATTTTACTTTTGTTATCAAGTTAAATACATCTATATCCATCTCTTGAAGACTTAAAAGCAGCTGTGCAGTCTGCAGCAGGTTATCCGAAACTTTTTCCCATGTTCCCGACAGGGTTTCAAACGAAGTAATTTCAATTACCGGGACAATCCTTCGAAAATAATCGGTATACTTCTCCGTTGCACTATACAAAAATCCTTCCTTGTCAACCGGCTTATATTCAATCTTATCTTTCGACTCTTTCGACTCTTTCGATAGTGATACAGTTATTTTCAAAATGCAGACCGGGATTCTTGGGTATAGAATGATTCCCAACCTACCGGATAATGATCTGGTAATTTCTGCATGGGTTATCTCATCCAAATCAGAAAAAGCAGCTTCCAGGGATCTGGGTTCAGCTTCCGAAAATGTTATTCCCTGAAGCTTATCAGCCAATGTATATAATTCATTAGGGATTGGAACACTGGATCCTTCAAAATTAATTACTACTTCATCAATAACCATATTCGGTTTAATAACAAATTCAAAAACTACATACATAATCCCTGCAAGTATTATTATACCAATCACTATATTCAGCAGCAGCCGGGCAGGTTTCCGTTTAATATCCTGAAGCTTATGTTTCCTCCCAAAAAAAGACAAATTACTCATACGTTACCTCCTGATAGGATGTATTTTGTGAAACAACTGCTCTACCCCTTTCCAATTTTTGTGTTTCTGCATTGTAGAGTACTTTACATAACAAGCCGCTCATACCAAGGTTTACCAGCAGGCTGGTTCCGCCTTGTGAAAAAAAAGGTAACGGTATTCCTGTGGGAGGAATAATTCCTGTTACCACACCAATATTCAGAAGTGCCTGCCAAACAATTACACTTGTTATACCGAATCCCAGAAAGAATAAATACGGATCAGATTCTCTCAGCTTTATTGATCCCCTGTATCCTGTATAAGCCAGGAGGCCAAACAAAATAATAACAAAAGAGCCTCCTGCAAATCCGTTTTCTTCGATAAAAGAAGCAAATATAAAATCTGACTGTACCTCAGGTAGTCTTCCCAATTTATATATCCCGTTTCCAAATCCCTTTCCGGTCAATCCACCGGCCTTGATTGCAGCCAGAGATGCATTAACCTGATAATTCATGCCAGAAGGATCTATATCCTTAAATATATATCCTATTACCCTCTCGAGTCTGTATGTCTCAGTGAGTAGTATCAGCAAACCTGGAACACCAACAAAAGAGATCATATATAGCAAGTAGGAAAATCTGGTTCCTGCAGCAATAAAAAGGGAGAAACAAATTGCTGTATAAATCAAAGTTGTGGAGAAATCACGCTGCATAAGAATAAGTCCAGCGAAAATTAGTACAACTATTGCAGGATACACATTTGCGGTAAAATATTTTAATTTCGCACTGTGCTTATCAAAATAGTTTGCAAGAAATAGAATCGCAGAAATTTTAACTAACTCAGAAGGCTGAAATCCTATCGATCCAAACTGAATCCATCGCCTTGCCCCTAATCTTGATTCTCCCAGGTTAGTAAAAAGAGTTAAAAGCATAAGAGATAAACTTACCAGGATCAATAACGGGGTAATTAACCGGTAAAAATTTTTCGGAATGAAAAAAACTACACAGGCAGCAGCAATTCCACCAATTGCAAAAACCAGCTGTTTGGTAAAAAAATAGTCCGGCTCAAAACCAAGACGCATTGCTTTATCATACGATGCAGAGAACAGGCCGGACAGACCCAAACCCACAAGTACAATCAGAACAAGAATCAACAAATAAAATAATGAGATTGATGATTTCTTACTCGTTTCCTGAGCTTCTACCACAGTCTGCACTTCATCTTTCTTTCCTTCTTTCCTTCCAATTGAGCCCTTTAACTCAATGAAACACTACAAAATATACCAATGCGGAACATCCTGCACATATCATCCCGGCAGCCCAAAAGCCATACACAATAGACTTTTCCGACACCCCTTTTTGTTCAAAATGATGATGCAAAGGCGACATACGAAAAACTCTTCTGCCAAAAACCTTAAATGAAAAGACCTGTATTATTACCGACAGGGTCTCAATGAGAAACACAGCTCCGGCAGCCGCTGCAAGTATTTCCATGTGCAGGACAATTGCAGCTACTGCAATAGCCCCTCCCAAGCCCTGGGCACCAACATCCCCCATAAAAACCCTTGCAGGATTCATATTAAATTTTAAAAATCCAAGAACCGCCCCAACCAGAATCACTAAAAACAATGCCGTTTCAAAATATTGTTGATTCATTGCAGTACCTGATGCATAACTACCCAGAGCAGCAACACTGGAAATAAACAGAAGGACAATAATAACAAGTCCACCTGCAAGTCCATCCAAACCATCGGTGAGATTTACCGAGTTTGCAAAGAGCATGATAAACAACACGCCTAAAGGATAGTACCAGAATCCCAGATCAATTATCGGCCCGCTGCGCCAGGGGACATACAGCATTGTTGTTTCATGACCGGAAAAAATCCGGATATATATAAGAACAGCACAGGAAGCCAGCAATTGAAGTAAAAGTTTCCCCTTTGCCGAAAGTCCCTCAGACTGTTTTCGTCTCAGCTTTAAATAGTCATCTATAAACCCTACACAGCCAAAAAGCAGAAGTGCTGTACTAACCGCAATCACCTGCGGCTGAAGAAAGTCTACCAGCAAAAAAGTTACGCAGTATAAGGCAAAAAAAAGAAAAAGGCCTCCCATAGTGGGAGTCCCTTGTTTGGAAAAATGTTGAGGAGGTCCTTCAGGCCGTATTTTCTGTCCCAACTCATTTCTTTGGAAAAACCTGATAAATGGGGGGCCTAAAAGTAATGAAAAAATTAAGGCTGCACTTACTCCTGCCAGGGCACGAAATAGAGGTAGTTTTGCCATGTTTACCATAAACAAGTAATACATTGGCCTGTCACCTCCTTTTTATGAGACCATGCTCAGCGGTACCAGCAGTCGTTCCATCTCCATAGATCGTGATCCTTTTAGCAGCAAAAGGTCACCATCATGTGTATAGGTCGTTACTTCAGATTCCAACTCTTCATAACAGTCTGTATAAACCAGTTTATTAGTGTAGTTCTCGTTTTTCAGCAATTTATACGCTGATTCCATCTCATTTCCGAAAAGGAATGCAGCAGATGGTGCCAGACTCTTGACTTTTCTTCCAATTGCTTCATGGGATTTCCCGCATGCAGCACCTAATTCTTTCATCGAACCAAGAACAACGGTTTTTCTTCCTTCCCAATGCAAATCTTTTACATAATCAATAATTCTTGATGCAGAATCCAAATTTGAGTTATAACTATCTTCAATTATCGTAACTTTTCCATTAATTACTTTGCTTCTTCCTGATAAAGGCTCAAGTGATTCAAGACCTTCCGCTATATGTCCTGATTCAGCACCCAAATCTCTGGCAATAGTAATCGCTGCTAGAGCATCGAGCAAATTGTGGATACCGACATGCTTGAGACAGAATGTTCGATCTTCATAGTGAATTCTCCATCCCTGCAGTCCCAGGTATTCTGCGCCCTTGAAACCTTTGGTACCTTTTCTTCCGAATTCACGAAATTCCAGACCTCGAAGATTTCGCAGATAGCTTTTCCAGATGTTTTCTTCATGTATGTATCCATGCTTGACCCCTGTATGATAAATTTTGCTTTTTTCTCTTGCAATTGCCTCAATACTTCCCAACCTGCCTATATGGGCAGTTCCAATATTTGTCATTATGCTGTAATCAGGTTCATAGATACTGAGTAGTGTATCCATTTCACCTATCTTATTAATGCCCATCTCAAAGACTCCAAATTCATGATCTTCAGAGATCCGGAATACCGAAAGAGGCAGCCCGATATCAGAATTATAATTACCCGGGTTTTTTACTGTCTGCCCAAGTCTTGAAAGAATTGAACTTATCATCTCTTTTGTTGTAGTCTTGCCGCTGCTTCCTGTAACCGCGACTTTTTTAAGTGATTTATTACGTTCAACCCAGGCAGCAGCAAGTTTCTGCAAAGATTTTAGTGTATCCCGAACGCCTATTACCGATACTGATGGATATTCACTCAACAATTGAGAAAAATCATTACTGCAGGCTTTATCCACCAACAGAGTAGTTGCCCCAGCATTAATCGCATTTCGGAGATATTTGTGCCCGTCTGTTTTTTCACCATGTAAAGCAATAAAGAGTGTTCCGTACTGAACTTTCCTGGAATCTATCTGTACACTGGATATACATGAACCTGGATTTGGACGAGAAAGGGCCTCTCCACCGGTAATAGAGATGATTTCATATACTGTAAACAATTTTTTAGCATTATCCATCATATTACTATCTTTTATTCCCCTGAATGCCTGACTAGTGCCAGATCCTCTTCCTCCGCCTTTTTCATGCTGAGAACATTCTCAGCAATTCTCGAAATCCTGTCCGGATTTGCCAGTTCGGCAATATCAACGGCAAGGACCCTGTTAAACTCATTTACTGTAAACATTTCACTGCGAATTTCATCCAGTTCCCGTATCATTTTCCTGTGCAGGGCAGCCTGATGCACAGGAAATAGTGTCAGAGCCGGCAATAGTACTGCCAACAATACCCAAATAAACCGTTTTTTATAGTTAGCATTTGTGCCCATACCTGCATGCCGCATCTCTTTCCTCTTAACAGGGATCATTCATAATCAAGACAACTACCCTGTTACAAGTTTTCAATTGTTAAATTTACTCACTTTCTCGGCACACCGGAGTTTTGCGCTCCTGGAGGCCGGATTATTTTTCGTTTCTGAATCTGTCGGGCGCAGCGGTTTTTTGTGCAGCAGCTTCAACGTCGGGACTCCTCCGCATTCGCACCTGATTACCTCCGGCGGGCAGATGCACCCTTTTGACAATTTCTTAAATGTCTGCTTCACCCTGCGGTCTTCCAGAGAGTGAAAACTTATTACAGCTATACGTCCACCGGGCTGAAGCATCTCAACAGCCTTATCCAATGAACGCTCTATCCGGCCAAGTTCATCATTCACTTCGATGCGTAATGCCTGAAAGGTTCTTGTTGCCGGATGAATCCTTCCATGCCGATAATCTTTAGGTACAGCCCCTTTAATGATATCTGCCAAATCTGCAGAAGTCTGAATCGCCTTACTTGATCTTCTTTTACAGATTGCTGCAGATATACGCCGGGAATACCGTTCCTCACCATATTGATAAATAACATCAGCAAGCTGATCTTTCCCGTATGTATTAACTGCAAACTCAGCTGTTATACCCTCTTCACTACTAAGCCTCATATCAAGCGGCTCATCTTTATTAAAACTGAACCCCCTTCCGGATGCTTCGTAATGGAACATCGAAATTCCCAAATCAAGCAGGATACAGGAAGGTTGACTAACATTTCCATACCTTTCCGGTTCAGCAAAAAACTCATCAAACCAGGTATTCAGGATTGTTACACGATCCCTGTATGGGACTAACCGCTGTTCAGCCCGTTTTATTATTTCACTGTCACAATCAAGTCCTACCAGACGTAAATCACTAAAGTTTTTCAGGAACAACTCGCTATGACCGCCTTCACCAAGCGTACAGTCGATCATTAAGCTATTATTCATCATTGCAGCAGGACTTAAATACTCCATTACTTCCTGGGACATTACAGAATAATGAAGTACTTTATTTTCCATTGCTATTTTCCAAACCCGGCAGCTTCAAGCTTCCTGCCGAGAGATTCAGCCGCTTCTTCAAATTCCGAATCACTTCGTTCAAGGAATGCTGCATATTCATCGGTATTCCACAATTCCAGATAGGTATCGATTCCCAGAATCACTGCTTCCTGTTTCGGCTGGAGATCTACTGAATCCCTAAGTCCTGGCGGAATATTGATTCTCCCGGCTTTATCAATTTCGCATTCCTGTGCCGGGGCAATAATCCGCCGCTGAAGAGTCCTTGTCTGAGAGTTGAACATCGCTCCTGGTCCACCGGTAATTTGTTCCTTTATCCGTGTCCACATATCCGGGAGCATCATCCATAAGTTCTTCTCAATACTTCGTGTCACAATGAGGGTGTTCCCCGCAATTGAACTGCGGAGGCGCGCAGGTATGAGAATCCGGCCCTTCTCATCTATTGTATTTCTGTATTCACCGGTTAACACTATTCCCACCTTAGGACAAATTTTTCTACTTTTTGGAAGTTAACTCCCACTTTTTACTACTTTCACCCACCTCCATAGTAACTCATAGCATGGTAAAGTCAAGTTTTGAGAAATTAAATTATGGGGTAATTACTTAAATATAGGGTAATATACTTAACGGATGTAGGGATTTCATCCGGAAGTCTATTGCTTTGAGCCAAATAGGGGTTACTTATAGAAGGCGATCTTATTCTTTCGCAAAAATTCGGTAATCTATATCCGGAAACAAATTGGTTTTTTTCTCAGTTCGGGTAAGCCACTCGGTATTAACTGAATTTCTACACATATTTTCATAAACAAGGTTAAAATTGTGGAGATGTTCCTTTAAGCGATGTTGGGCATATCCGACCGATGTCCCGTTACTTATGACAAACGGCCAGTCTGAAGCCATCGCGAGGAGAACTTCCCGGGCTGCATGTTTGAGAAATCGTCCCTTAAGAGAAACCTGATCAGGGAATCTCTCTACCAGCTCTGTCATCCTGTCTATTGATTTGTGTACGTGCCGGTACATCCAATCATTAGAACCATCAACCCAGACAGAAGAGTAGCCTTTATTTCCCCAACTAGATAAAACAGGCTGAACCTGCTGATTGTCAGGGTATTGTGAAAGATATCTTGCAGGAGTTGTCAATACCACCTGTTCCTCTTCAACCATCAACCTGAGCACCTGCTCAAACCATGATATCCCCTCAAACCACCAGTGTCCAAAAAGCTCTGCATCAAAAGGGATAGAGAAAAACGGCGGCCGATCCAGCAAATTACTCAGGCTCTGTGTTTTTCTTTTAATCATATAAATAAAATTACTTGCATGTTCTTTTACGCGTTTTTCGGCAAGGTTCGGGTCATATACAGCTTTATTGTCTGATTTTGAGGTTATTGCCCAATATTTAAAACCGGTAAAAGAGCGAACCTCAGGTTCATGCAAAAAAGGCTGTAAATAGTCAATATCCAGGTCAAAACCGATGTCCCTATAAAATTCTCTGTATACACGATCTACAGGATATCCATCATCCTCTGACCAGACAGCCTGTGAAAGCCCATAATCTCTTGCAAATGCTGAAATATTATGATCACAATTTACCGGTGCGAAAACTCCTCTTTCGACTTTTTCATCTGCAAGGATAAGTGAATGCGACGCAGTAAAAAAATAATCAATATCATACGCTGCAAGAATATTTTCAAGCCCGGGATAAAATCCGCATTCCGGGAGCCAAAAACCTTTCGGCTTTTTTCTAAAATGGGATATGTGAGAGGTTATCGCAAGTTCTACCTGTGCATTTACCACCTGGGGATACTCCTGGAACAATGGGAGAAATGCATGGGTTGCAGCAGTCGTTATCAGAACCAGATGTCCGCTATCCTCGAGGCTGCGAAAGCCGGTTAATATATTCTGTCGATAAAGTTCATTAAAATCCTCTAAATTACTTTTATGCATTTCACAGTACATTTCTGCAAGTCTGTTAAATTCCGGCTGGTTCTTTGTACGGTTTAATTCTTTCTTTCCTAATTCCAGCAGCCTTTCAGCATATTCTATATACCTTGATTGTAAAAGCTTGTCTGCAATCATGCTGCAGAGAGTCGGGGAAAGGGATATAGTTATCCTGAAGGGGACACCTTCTGAACGCAATTTATTAAACATACGAAGCATCGGCAGATAGGTTTCAGAAATAGCCTCAAAAAGCCAGTCTTCTTCCAGAAACCTTGGGTTGGCCGGATTTCGTACAAAAGGCAAATGGGCATGTAATGTTAAACCGACAAGACCTTTTCCCATATCAAACCTCACTGGAAGAATTTTTCAAATCTTCAACTTCAGATAATATTTTCCGGATCAGGATATTATCCATAATATTTCCAGATCCATCCGTTACTCCTGCAAGAAAAAGCTTAAAAGCATCAGGGTCGTTCCTGAGTTCAGCTGCCTTGTCCAACCAGTAACCCCCAGGACTTTCAATTAAATGGGAACGGCAATACAGCATTTCTTCTTCTTCAGTTACACTTATAAGATCAACCTGATACCGCCTGCCCGGGTTTGGGAGATTTATATACCAACTTGAATCCTCGGCCTTAACGGGGATCTCAAAACTGCTTAAAGAATCATGTATGTCAGATGTTTTACTCATCATTTCATACACACGCAGGAAAAAAAGCTGTTCAGGGTTTTTTTCCAGCAATGTTTTTAAATCAAATTGATTAATATCCCAATAGGCATATGCCCAGTAAGGATCACGTAGGAGTAATTGTATTGATGTCTTGGGGTAATGTTCAGGTATTGCATATTCATTTTCTTTATAATTCCCATTTAAATCTTCCCGGAAGATGTCATACTTTTTCCCTTTTAAGCGCATAATGTCATTATTAAGTTTTCTGTCCGCTATTTTCTCTTCCCAAATTTCTTCCAGTATCTCAACAAGCTCATCCCTGCTGTACTTATCAACAGTCTTAACACCTTCTCTGATAGTTAATTGCTGCAGTTCTTCAATTGAAAGTGATTTATACATATCCACAGTCATATAATCTTCATTCTCCAATAGATCTGATAGATCCGATAGCTCATTTTGCCGCAAACAAAATAATAATTGCGACTATGATTATGATTCCAATTATGATTACGATCATAAAACCTGCATTTCCCGAACAAATTGTTTAATAATACTTTAATCGTAGATAAAAGCTTGCTTTTAGTCAACATGACGCATGATCATTTGTCTGATTAACATCTTCTGCAATTATCGCATTGATCATACAGTAAAGTAATTTGTATACTTATGTTATGATTACAAACATTATCTTACATGGACATTTCTATCAACCTCCCCGGGAATATCCGGGGACTGGTATTATCCCTCTGCAAAAATCAGCAGAACCCTATGCAAGCTGGAATGAAAAAATTTACCGGGAATGCTACCGGCCTAATGCATATTCCAGGCAACTCACGCATGATGGACGCATCTCAGACATCTCAAACAACTATAGTAGGATTTCATTTAATTTTGGACCGACTTTGATGAAGTGGCTGAAAGAAGAGTCCGAAGATGCCTATAGTAAGATAGTTGAAGCTGACCGGATCAGTGCAGAAAGACTTAATGGTCATGGAAACGCTGTTGCACAAACATATAACCATACAATACTCCCGCTGGATTCTCCTCAGGACGCCGAAACACAGCTTGTATGGGGGCTGCAGGATTTTTATTATCATTTCAATCGCGACCCTGAAGGAATCTGGCTTCCTGAAACAGCAATTAACCAGCAAACAGTTGAATTACTCATAAAATACGGCATATCTTTTGTGATTTTATCACCATGGCAAGTAGATAAGGTAATCTTCGACAATGGGAAAAACATAGATTTCTCATCAGATAGTTCACCGATTCTCTGGAATCAGCCATTTAGACTGGAAGGAGAATCCGGATCAATTTCCGCCCTCTTTTATAACCCTGAACTTGCTTCCGGGATCAGTTTCGGTCATTTTCTGAGAGATGCGGATACACTCTATTCCAGCATTAAAGAGTATTCTGAGGCTGATGGGGGGAATTATTCATTGATCCATACCGCAACCGATGGGGAGATTTACGGCCACCATGAACCATTTGGCGACATGTGCCTGGCTGCATTAATTCAAAAAATCGATAATGACCCCTCATTGCAGCTTACAAACTACGGGGCATTTCTTGAGAAACATCCCCCTCAGGCAACTGCACGGCTTAAAGCAGGAGAAAACTCCCGGGGAACATCATGGAGCTGTTCTCATGGAGTATCCAGGTGGTATAAAGATTGTGGTTGTTCGACAGGCGGGAAAAAGAACTGGAATCAAAAGTGGAGGGCTCCCCTACGCACTGCTTTTGAGGAACTAAGTGCATCATTACTTGCTATCTATTTTCAAGAAACAAAAGATCTGCTTCTCCAGGATCCCTGGAAAATTCTTTTAGATTATGGAAAAGTAATTTCCGGAGTTGAGAGTCCCGGCGAATTTATTCAAAAACTTACTTTAAAAAACAACTCCCCGGAATCCCGGGAAAAGCTGCTTTGTTTGCTGGAAGGACAAAAATACAGACATTTTATGTTTACCTCTTGCGGTTGGTTTTTTGCTGATATTTCCGGAGTTGAACCCGGGCAGAATATTCAGTATGCACTTCATGCTATTAATTTATACTCGGGATTTACTGATACAAATCTGAGAAAACAACTTGAAATATCGCTTGAAAAAGCCGAGAGTAATATTCCTAAAAAGAAAAACGGGAAAATGCAGCTGTTATCCGTGCTGCCGAAAATATCAGGAATATATGAAAGCGCAATCTATTTTGCCCTTATGTATGTTTATACTCCCGATGATTCCCCTCACAATTCAGATTATGGATTGTTTCATCTCGAGAATTTCCAGGTGAGAGATAGTAAGGGAAAAGAATTTTCCGTCAAAATTGAGGATACATCAATCTTAAAACACTATAATTGTGACATCTCAATACAGGATAGCGCCGAAGATGAAATGATGATTCGAATCAGTTCTGATGCAAGGATGATGAAACCGATTAACATTCCATTGCACCAACTACCGGAAAATGTGCTTAGCAATAGTGAAAAATGGACAAATAAGAGTATCCGGATGAATTCCGGTTTTAATCCGGACAAACATGCAACAGAAGTCATAATTCAAAAACATCTGGACAGAGAGGTTGAGAAGCTGGCATATTCTCCTAATGCACACGGTGCGGGAGAATTGGCAGAAGTATTATATATAATTATTAAAAGTGGTTTCAACGTAGATATATCAAGAATCCAGGAACTTGCTTTTGATTGGGGCAGAGATAAACAGTATGCAGACATGCACAAAAAACAAGGGTACCTGTTTTTGACTCAGCAACTCGGGATTGCCGGGATCAGTTAACCGGGAGCCTGTATCACTTAAACTTACAAATTGCTTGCCAGTAAATCCCGGGCATGCGCAATAGCTGTATCGGTAAAAGAGTTTCCGGAAAGCATTCTGGCTATCTCAGTCACCTTCTCCTCATTATCAAGTTTCCTGACTTCAGTAATTGTCCGCGAATTTTCCTCAAGTTTATAGACTGAAAAATGCGTGTCTGCTTTTGCCGCTATTGATGCAAGATGAGTTATACATAAGACTTGCCTCTTTTGAGCCAGCTTTCTGAGGTGAATCCCAACAGCCGCTGCAACTGTACCGCCAATCCCGGAATCAATCTCATCAAAAATCAATGTGTCAATAGTATCATTTTCTGAAAGAACTGTTTTTACTGCCAGCATAATTCTTGACAACTCTCCCCCTGATGCAATTCCCTTCAAGGATTTAGGCGGCTCACCGACATTAGGAGAAATTTTGAAATTCACAGAATCAACACCATATGCATGAGCTTGAGCAGGTAAAACATCTATGGAAAATTCCGCCTGCGGCATACCAAGCTGCGCAAGATGCTGCTTAATACCCGAACCAAGTTGTTCAGCAGTAATTTTTCTTGAGTGCGATAGGCGCCCAGCTAACTGTGCCAACTCAATTTCCAATTCAGTTATTATTTTTTCCAGTTCATCTCTGTCAGCATGTTGAGTTTCCATTGATAAAAGTTTTGCGGCAGCCTGCTCGTTATATTCCAGAACATCTGAAACTGTATTCCCATACTTTCGTTTTAGATTCCTGATTAGCTGCATGCGTTCCTGAACAGCATCTATACGTTCAGGAGAAAAATTAACAGACTCTCGATATTGACGGAGAAAATCATAAACATCTTCAAGTTCATAAAGGGAATTCTCTAATTGTTTCTCCACCTGTTCAAGCCGGCTGTCGATGACCAAAGCTTCAGAGAGTGATTTTTGCGCAGATTTCACAAGACTCAATACACCGGGAGCAGATTCATCCTGAAGTATACTGCTGCTTACAGAGACCAAATCAGTTAATTGCTCAGATTTTGTCAGAATTTGCAACTCTTCCTGAAGCTCATTTTCTTCTTCAGGGTAGAGATTTGCAAGGTTAATTTCACGCACTGCATATTCCAGCATATCTTTTTCACGAAGTGTCTCCCGCTCTGAAGAATGATAGGTTTCAAGTTCTCTTTCTAGTTTTTTTAGTTTTTCGTAGTTTGCACCGTATTCAATTACCTGGGTGTTCAGGTTTCCATAAGAATCAAGCAGTTTTCGTTGTGTTTCCTCATACAGAATTGACTGATGTTCATGCTGTCCATGCATATCAAAAAGATATTTTGAAATGTACTGCAGATCCTTTAGGGTCATTTGTCCTGATTGTATGTAGATACTTCCCCGGCCATTACTTCGTACAATACGTTTTATTATGATAGAGTTGTCTTCACACTCAACTCCGTGCTCAGAAAGCCAATTTTTCAATTCCAGGTCATCAGGAATACGAACTACTGCTGTCACAGCTGTTTCTTTGCTGCCAGTCCTGATAAGGGAGCTGTCTCCCCTTACCCCTAAAATAAGACTGATAGCCCCAATAAGGATCGATTTACCTGCACCGGTCTCACCACTAAGGATATTTAACCCCTCGGTAAATGTAAGATTTAAATTATCAATCAATGCAAAGTTCCTGATATGTAATGTCTCAAGCATCTGAAGCTCCAGACCAATTCAATTTCGCACGTACAACTTCATAGAAATTCCGTTTATTTGACAGAACCAGCAGGGCGCGTCCTCTGGATCTCTCCACAATAACAACATCACCCTCTCTTAATGGAAGCATTTCCTGGCCGTCAATTGAGAGATTTATATCCGTTCTTTGGTGCTTAAGAACCTCAATATGAATAACATCCTCCCCTGATACTACAATGGGTCTGTTTGAAAGGGTAAATGGACATATCGGGGTAACAATAAGCGCATCCATCTCAGAATCCAGAATTGGTCCTCCGGCTGCAAGACTGTAAGCAGTAGATCCTGTCGGGGTTGCAACCAGTATTCCATCTGCCCTGAATGTCCCCAGTCTTGTCTCATTAAGATCAAGTTTCAAATTTACTATATTGGAAACCCCATTAGCTTTCACAACAAGATCATTCAATCCCCGGCTCATAAATATAGTCTCACCATTCCTGGTCACAGCAACACGAATCATTAAACGATGGGACAATCCCGTTTTACCGGTTACATATTGGTCAAAAGCTTCTTTCCATTCATCAATAGAGACTTCAGTAATAAATCCGAATGTCCCCAGATTAACAGCCAGAATAGGAATTCCCCTATCCTGAAGAATTCGGGAACAAAAGAGTACTGTCCCGTCACCTCCCAGACTGAATACAAGATCTACATTATCTACCACCGGCGGTTCCACTCTACCGGAAAGGCGGAACACTTTGACTTGAATGTCTAAACTCAACAAATATGTTGAGATCTCAGAAACGAGCTCTTCCGCCTTTGGCTTGTTAAGATTAACTACTATCAAAACTTTTTTTATCGAACGTTCCATAGAACCTCTTTATGTGCAGGTTTAAGGCAGGGTGGAAAGCACCTTAACCAGGGTTTTCAACTGATCCTTTGACAGCAAAGGATATAACGGAAAAAACAGTGTCCTTAACCTGAATGGGATACTGTTGGGATAAAGGTTCTGGTCAATATCAACTTTGCTCAGGGCACAGTTCTCAAATGGGTTTAAAGTCTCAATTTTATGTCTTCTGGTAAATTTATTGACCTCTTTAATCCTTGAATTCAGTAAAACCGGCAGTACAAATCCATTTGCCAGAATCATGTCTGAATTTTCAACTAATACTTTATGTTTTGTCTTACTGACAGAATTTTTAAAAAGCGCTAAATACTCCCGTCTTCTCTCAATCAAACTGTCTATCGTTTTAAGCTGCACAATCCCTAAAGCAGCATTCATATCCGGCATCAGTTCCAGATTCCCGGATTCCCCTAACAGTTCCTGAAGAGGTTTGATATGCTTTTTCTCATTCAATAAAACAGCTGCTCCTCCGCCTGTTGTAATAACTGACTCCTCCTCAAAGGCTGATATAATAATAGACGCAATTTCTCCGGGTTTAAATTCATTTTTCCTTGTGCCAAATCCTTGAGTTATATCCTCAATTATAGGGATAGGAATTTGAGAAAGCTCATCATAATTCGGGAGATTGCCAAATGGATCATGCATCAGCAATGCTGTGGGATTTTGAGGCAGCAGCGCTTTCACAGCATCCGGAGAGATGCAGCCGGTATACTGATCTACATCAGCAAATAATATAGTGCACTCCAGTTTTTCCAGGACATTAATATACCAGGATGGCGAAAGGGGTGATATTATTATCTTTGATTTTTTCCCAATATGCAGTAATTTACAAGCCGTCTCAATAGCACTCACATAAGATCTCATAAG
>JAGLNY010000085.1 GCA_023139255.1 Spirochaetales bacterium | reverse complement strand
GATTGAGGGAAAAGAGATCGAGGACGTATCTGAATATCTTGATAGTAATTCTGAAAGTTACGCCAAAATGATTGATTGGATCAGGAAAGATATGAACGTAACGACATTACGCTATCAAACTGTAGATGACATGGTTTCTGCGGTGGGATTACCAAAAGAAAAACTTTGTCTGCATTGTTGGGCAGGGCAGTCTAAAACTTCCTGCTGTTAGGAACTTCCTGCTGTTAGGCTGTGTGAGAACTTAAAAATTAAACAATGTTGTTTGGTTTTTAACTGAATCCTATGTTGGTTCAGCCGATGATGTCACAAAGTTTGAATCAAGGATCTAAAGAATTCAAATGACCATATATTAAGTTCGAATTCCTCTTTTATAAAGGGCGTAACATCTTTTCCGGCTTCATGAAAGTCAATTGTAGAAATTTTATCTGTAAGCAGCAACTTCAATTTATCTATAGATAATTGTTCATTTTTACCCAGTTTACCGCTTTGTTTTAACTTAGCTTCCAGGTATTGCAGATCCGGTGATATGTTTTTTTTCATATACCAGATAAAATCATAAAAGTCTCTTCCCTTAACACGGCCGCCTGGGTAGTCCCTGCTAATAATGGCATGCAGTTTTCCTGCAAAAAGGGAGGTTAGCTGAAGGATGTTGTAACTAAAGGGTATTGGGTTTGTCAAAAAAAGTGTTTCACAAATCCCTGAAGGTTGTGGGGGATCAGTATCGATTTCCATTTTAATTTTTAATAATTCATTTTTATGAGTACCGGCTGTCGGTAGTTCAATGTCGTCAATGGAAATTAAAATTGCCAGTGTATTACCTTTAATAAAGGCCGACTCAATAGGTGTGTCAACTTTTTTATTTATTTTTTGTACCGAAAACTTTAATTCGTAGGACAATAATTCCTGCTCAATTCCTGATAAATACTTTCCAAGTGAAAAGTCCGGATCTGATACCAAAAGAGTAAAATCCATATCTTCTGAAAATCTGTTTAACCCGTGCCCGATACGAAGGGCTGTCCCACCATAAAATGCAGCTTTATAAAAAAATCCCTGCCTTGATAATCCTAATAATGCAATTTGCTGGACAATCTCTTTAAGAGCATTTTTATAGTCCATTGGCGTTTGGCAATTATAGGGTTCGAGCATTTCTAAAATGGCTTTATTCATCAGTTTTCCTTGTTTATTGCTTGTAAACCGGCTATTGTCTGTAGTAAATAGACAGTGTTTTTTCTTTTATAAATTTCAGATAATCTGGTCAATAAGTTGATATCCAGTTTTTGCAGCTGCATTATATCGATACGTAATTCTTCTAATAAATAACGTGGAACTTCCGATTTATCTTTAATCGTGCTGAAATATACTTTGTCACATAAAGCTTTTTCAGGAGCAGCCATAAAAAAATTCCCAAGCTTTGTCCGGTGGTACTCTATACCAATAGTATATTTCCTGATGGGTAGATATTTATAACTAAACATACCTATTGGGGTATTAAAAGATTTATCTCTTTTAAAACAGATACCGGTTATTTTTTCAACCCTTTCCGGTATTAGTCCGTGAAATGACAAGGCGTATTCCATAGAAATAGCAGATGGCCCATATAACATTCCCGATATAACTTCACGGGAATATTTTCTGTTATAATTCTGACCTGATATATAAAGTCCCTGTTTGATATGTATTAGGTCACCACTTTTTGTCAGATGCTTAATCTTATCCCGGGGAGACTTATAATAAGCAAATAAGCTCATCAGGTAAGGTGTTGTAAAATACGTCAGCTTCTCTTGAAAAAGTCTGTTTTCCATATAGAGTATTATACCATAATCCAGAAATATTTCAACTATAATTAACCAGTATATAGAGAATAATCATATATACTGGTAATTATCCCATACTGTATTAATCCATTGGCAAAAACCAACCTAAACCCTTTTAATGTCCGGCAGTATTTTTTCAACCATTTCAATTGCTTTTCGGCCGGTGTCTGCCAGTCCCGGTACAATGATAGTTCTCCTTCTTTTTGTCAACAACTGAAATTCCATGAAAGGATAAAATCCGTAGAGATATCCCTGCTGATTTATTGTCGTTAATGTAAACTATGGAGGGTTTATATGTCAACGCGCATGCCGTATTTTAACTAACTGGAATAATTTCCAGGTTAAGGTCATGTTTTTTGAATACGTTGATTTGGTCAGCACTGATATCAATATCAGTGATAATGCTGGCCGCTTCATTTGCCATGGCATAGGTAACAAAAGAGGTCCTGCCGAATTTATTTGAGGCAGCAAGTACATGGACACTTTTGGACTGTCGTATTACTACACGGTTCATGTTGGCAGTCAGTTCATCAGTGGTCATAATGCCGAATTCATCAGAGACGGAATCGGCACCCAGAAAGGCATGGTCAAAATGATACTCCATCAGGTTTTTTTCTGCAGATGAGCCGCAGACATCCCTTCGATGGGCCCGAATTTCGCCTCCTATGAGAAGAATCCTGCATGATTTTGCTAATTTTTCGATATAGACAAGAGAGTTGGTGACAATTGTCACATTAGAGATTTCTCCGGATGAGATTCTTTCGGACAACGCTTCCCCAAACATTAATATAGTTGTCCCGGAGTCCATAAATATTTTTTCGCCGCTTTTTACCTTTTGTGCAGCATGTTTTACAATGGCTCTCTTTTTCTGACGGTCCTGTGTTATGGATAAATCGTATGAATAGGCTATATTTAATTCAGGATTCTTTTTGATACCGCCATGGGTCCTGATTATCTTCTTCTCATTTTCCAGTCGTACAAAGAGCCGTCGCGCAGTTGCTTCAGAAATTTGCATTCTTTTAACCACATCGCCGATACTCAATTCAGGATGGACAGCCAAAATATCACATAATTCCTGCTTTCTTCTATCCACTTTGTTTATTTTTTTTTCATATGTATGAGATAACACGCTAAAAAAGATTATGTCAAGCAAAATAATGATTGCTGCCGTCAGACCCGTCGTCAGTATCCGCCGTTAGAACATGCAGATCACATATTGCTTGCTGCTTCTTCTAAACCAAGCGCCAAAATCATCTTGAATGAGATTTCGATCATAGTGTGGGCATCCAGGGTTCCAACATATTTCACCAATCTATTTTTTGGAATTGTATGTATGTTGTCTGCCTGTACGAAAGAAGAAGCAGGAAGATTGCCTTTTTGACCAATAAAAACTTCGGTAGGATACCCCTTTCCTTTTGTAGTGATCTCAACTACTGCTACCTTGTTTAGGTGTTCGATAACATGCTGGCGGGTTATAATTACAACAGGTCTTCTTCCCGTTTTTCCACCAAGATCAACAAACCAGATGTCACCACGATTCATGATTCTTCCCACTGTTCCGCAGCTATCCATGCTTCTGTGTCATCTACATAATTCTGATTATCTTCTTTCTTCAGGGCACGAATCCACTGTGCTTCAAACTCATCAATGGTTATATGTTTGATCCAATAACTGATTGCCTCGCGGATAACCGCAGAACGGGTTTTTTGTTGTTCTTCAATTATTTTTTCAATGAAGGTCATAATGTTGTTATCTAAACTTATTTGGAAAGTTTTCATATAATATATTATATATATTTATGTTGTTTATTACAAGGAGAATTTTACATATAATATTATATATGAAATTATATAAGAAAGGCTGCTCAATTGACTTATGAAACATCTCCAGGTTTTGTGAGAAGTCTTATACCTGATAATATTTGTGAAATACGGCTGGAAGACGAATCACTTTTATTCATAGAGTATATTTGATGTTAGTGTACAGACAGCAACAGTATTGATACGGCTTTGATTGAAAAATGAGTTTATATTTGCCCCGCAACAAGATCGCCTACTTCTGATGTAGAATATCCCATTTTCCCTGCAGCAAGGCTTTTTATTTTATTACCGGTAACGTACATGACTGCTTCTTCTATAGTCTTTGCAGCCTCTGCTTCACCAAGTGTATCCAGCATCATAGAACCTGCAACAATTGCTGCCAATGGATTAATAACTCCTAGGCCGGTGTATTTTGGGGCAGAACCCCCGATAGGTTCGAACATTCCAACTCCCTCGGGGTTTATATTACCACCGGCCGCAATTCCCATGCCGCCTTGTGTCATAGCTCCCAA
>JAGLNY010000084.1 GCA_023139255.1 Spirochaetales bacterium | reverse complement strand
TCAGGACTTTTCACCATCCACATGCATGTAGCATCCACATGATAATAATCCCGCGTTATATCGGGGTAATCTTTTTCTCCCATTTCGTGGAATGCTCTTTCCCAGAGATCAAATACGTGTGTAAGTACATTGGTTTTACCTACAAGGCCAAGGGTATTTTCAGACCCTACACCCCGGGTTTTTTTTCCATGGGTCCTTGTATATTCAAATGCATAGCGGAGGCATCTGTCTACCTGGAATCTGTTATAAACCATGCTTTGCACTGCAACTTCATTGGGTGTCCCTATCATTGAGTTGCCGCCGGTACCGGTATATATGCCCCCGGTATTTTCCCTAATTACAACATAATCGATCTCTTTAGGTCCCTTATCTTTAATTGGTGTCTCAACTCCCGGATACAACCTGACCGGACGAAGATTGATGTACTGATCCAGCTCAAATCTGAGTCTGAGGAGGATCCCTTTTTCCAGTATACCCGGTTTAACATCGGGATGGCCAATTGCTCCCAGGAAAATCGAATCGAATTCTCTCAGCTCATCTGCAGCTGAATCAGGAAGCACTTCTCCTGTTCTTATGTATCTGTCTCCGCCATAATCGAACTCTGTAAAATCAAGTTTAAACCCATATTTATCAGCAACAGCAGAAAGAACCTTTTTCCCTTCAACTACAACTTCTGGTCCTGTACCGTCTCCCGGTAATACTGCAATATTATATTTTTTTACCATTTCTCACTCCTGAGTTGTTACCACACTCCATGCATGGAATGAAGCTTAATTTACTATATTATTTTATGTAGAAACTATGGTATTTTTCTTTTTAAGTCAATATTAAATTGTGAAAAGCCAACATTCTTCATGGCGGGACCGGTTGCGATTAAATTGGCGTTTAATCGCGGACTACAAATTCTCCAAAATAGTCTGTGTTATTAATTTTATCAAATCTTCATCTACTGTTACGGTATTTTTCTCATCTGTGCTTGTCTCATGCATAGATTTCATTTCATGAAGCTGGGATTCTGAAAGCTCCTTTTTTTCTCCTAACAGTTCTGTTATAAGGGTGATTTTTGCAGCAGCTTCAAGCACTTCTATTCTGTTAAATGCTTCAAGGAGAGAATTTCCAACGGCAAGAATTCCATGATTTGACATAAGGATTGTATTTCCATGTTGTGCAGCTTCAGAGACAGTTTCTGCCAGGTCTTTCGTCCCCATTAAAGCGTACGGGGCAAATACAGGTGTCCCTATAACTGCACCGGATTCCGCTATAAGGCTGCAGTTTATCTTTTTTTTGGAGGCTGTAAAACTGCTTGCAGTTACCGGATGCGCATGAATGATTGCTTTGATATCCGGTCTGTTTCTATAAACGGTTATATGCATTTCACTCTCTATGCTGGGTTTTTTATCGGGAGTCAGATTTTTCCCTTCTATGTTCATTATGCCTATCTCTTCCGCGGTTATTCTTCCTTTGTCGGTTCCGGATGGGGTAATAAGAATAATTTCTTTATCAATTCTCATGCTGATATTTCCCCCGGAACAGGTTGTGAGATTCTTTTCATATAATCTTCTCATAAAATACGCGACATCAGTTCTTTCTTTTTCGTAGTCCATTATTGTTCTTTATCCTTATCTTGTATCATTCTTTTAATTGACGATGATCTACTGTCATTCTATATGAAAGCCGGCTGTGCTTCAACATCCCGGGCAACTTCACGTTAGTGTAATACAAAAAAGCTCTACCAACTTCCACCCCCTAAGGACGCTAATAACCCCATTCAGCATCTTCTGCAGTTTGACCTCAATCCTTACCCCCTAAACCCGATACTTTCTCCCTATAGTTACCCAGAATCCAGAGATGCTTATAATCCATCTACATCAGGGGAAAATATACCTTTATGTACTGTAGACAAAAGGCAGATATAAGCATATATTCATACCATGAAATATTTAAATTGGAATTCCGAAAAAAATGAAAAATTAAAGCACGAACGCGGGATTACTTTTGAGGAAATAGCCTATTTGATTGAATCAAGGCAGATAATTGGAATCGAGGAAAACCCAGGAAGATCTAATCAAAAGATGTATATTCTGGAAATTAATAATTATGCTTTTATTGTACCTTTTGTAGAAAATGATAAAGAGATTTTTCTCAAAACAGCTTTTCCAAGCAGAAAATATACAAAACGATACGATTTAAAGGAGAAATGATGGAAAAAGTAAGTAAAAAGGCATTTGAACCAATTGATCAGGAAGAAAAAGATTTAATGGAATCAATTGAACGTGACGAATGGCAGCCAGTCAAGAATATTGATCAAGAAAAAGAAAAAGCGATAGCAGCAGCTCGAAATACCTTAAAAAAAGAAAAACGTATAAATCTCCGTCTTACTCAAAAGGATTATTATCAAATTCAGATAAAGGCTATTGAGGAAGGGCTTCCATATCAAACACTTGTTTCCAGCCTTGTACATAAATATCTAAATGGTTCCTTGGTTTCAAGGTCATAATAGAGAAATAAAAGGTGACTAATCTAATATTTGAACTGGCCGTATTTGCTGGAAACAATATATGATCTTAAATTCTTCCGCATTCGTATAACAAATGCCAAAACAAGTGTTACCTATGTCTTGACCCTTCCGACCCTTCCTAATCCGTTCCTTGTTGCCTTCTCCGGTCTCCATCCTCCCTATTCCTATCTTCCCGCCTATTGACATGGTTTCTTTTTACGATACAATGTTTCTTATGAATGAACAAACACTAGGGTTAAATATAAGGAATATCCGGTTGGAAGCAGGCTCGACCTTAACAGCTCTTGCTGAAGAAGCGTCCCTTACCAAGAGTACCCTTTCAAAGATCGAAAACGGGCAGATATCTGCTCCGATTTCAACCCTCATGCGGGTAGCAAAGGCTTTGAACGTACCAATTGCTGACTTTTTTCATGAAGAAAAAGAGGATCCTCTCTATATTTTTACAAAAAGCGGTAAGGGCAGAATTATACAGCATAATGGGACAGAATTAGGCTATGCATATGAAGGCCTGGCTTTAGGGAAAAAAGACAAATTTGTTGAACCTTTTCTCTTAACAATAAACCCTGGTGACCCGCCCGGAGAGTTCTATCATGAAGGCCAGGAGTTTATCTATATGTTATCCGGGATTATGGAATTTACAATAGATAATGAGGTGCTGAAACTTAAAGCAGGGGATTCCCTGTTTTTTGATTCCGGCACAAAACACAAGACTCAGATCATCAGTAAAAAACCGGTCAAATTCATTTGTGTGTTTATTCAAAACACTAGAAGCAACAAAAAAAATAGAGGATAAAATAGATGAAAATAATAGATTTAACAAACAAAGTGGCTCTGATAACAGGAGGCGGACAAGGTCTTGGGGCGGTTGCGTGTAAGGCTTTAGTAGAAGCAGGAGCAAGTGTTGTTATTAATTATTTTGATGATGATAAAGGAATTAACAAGCAACGTGCTGAAGAAACAGCACATGAATTAGGCAGCCGGGCTGTTCCGATGAAAGCCGATGTCAGGAATATCAATGAAGTACAGGAAATGCTGGATTCTATTTTGCATCAATATAATCAAATAGATATCATCATAAATAACGCGGGTATTCTTCGGGACCGGACACTGAAAAAGATGTCTTCAGAAGAGTGGCAGCAAGTCATAGATACCAATCTTACAGGAGTATTTAATGTTTGCCGCAGTGCAGTAGAAAAAATTTCTGATGACGGGAGGATCGTGAACCTTTCATCAATCTCAGGAATACTTGGATTCTTCGGACAGAGTAATTATGCTGCCGCAAAAGCAGGTGTTATTGGTTTTACCAAGGCATTAAGCAGAGAGCTTGGAAGGAAAGGTATTACGGTAAACGCGGTTGCTCCTGGTGTTATCCTTACAGAAATGGGCAAATCCATACCTGAAGAGGTAAGAAATGAGATGTTGAAGAATATACCTTTAAATAAATTTGGTGATCCCGAGGATATAGCAAACACTATCGTTTTCTTATGTAGTGATATGGCTAAGTATATAACCGGTCAGGTAATTCATGTGAATGGCGGGTGGATAGGTTGAAACCATGTCAGTAGGTAAAAGACTATGCAGCGCTGAAGAAGCAGTTGCTTTAATTCAGGATGGGCAAACCATCGCTTCATCAGGGTTTGTAGGGATAGGAGTATGTGAAGCATTAGCTTCTGCCCTGGAAAAAAGGTTCATAGAAAAAGGCGAACCGCAGGGGCTTACACTGGTATACGGGGCAGGGCAGGGAGATGGAGGAAATCGCGGGGCTAACCACTTTGCCCATAAAGGCTTGTTAAAGAGAGTTGTCGGCGGCCACTGGGGATTAGCCCAAAAACTCGGCAAGCTTGCTGTCGATGGGGATATTGAGGCATATAATTTTCCTCAGGGAGTAATATGTCAATTATTTCGGGACATAGCTGCAAAAAGACCCGGTAATATAACTCAGGTAGGAATCGGCACCTTCATTGATCCGGAGATTTCAGGTGGCAAACTAAATGACAAAACTACTGAAGACTTGGTCCAATCTCTCGTGCTGGATGGGCAAAGATGGCTCTGGTATAAATCCTTTCCCATTCACATTGGTTTCATCCGTGCAACGGCAGCAGATCCGTTTGGTAATCTTATCATGAATAAAGAAGCCGTTTTTGGTGAAGTTCTCCAAATAGCACAGGCAGCCCATAACTCCGGGGGTATGGTAATAGCCCAGGTTAACGAACTGCTGGAGGAACCGATTAATCCCCAGCATGTTAAAGTACCGGGAATATTGGTTGATAAAATAGTTGTTGCTGATTCAGTAGAACACCAGCAGACATTTGCTGAAACATATAATCCTGACTATTGCCGGGCTATTCCAGGTGATGTATCGATGAATGACAACCTCAAACCAATGGCAAGAAATGAAAGAAGGGTGATATGCGCCAGGGCATGCAAAGAGATACCTGAAGGGGCTATTGCCAACCTTGGTATAGGTATGCCGGAAGGAATTGCACGGGTTGCTGCTGAAAAGGATCTTCTGGACAAGTTCACACTCACCGTTGAAAGCGGACCAATCGGGGGTATCCCGGCAGGCGGTTGGAGTTTTGGGGCCTCATTGTATCCGCAGGCAGTAGTAGACCAACCTTCACAGTTTGATTTTTATGATGGGGGCGGGTTGGATTTCTCAGCTTTGGGGGCTGCACAAATTGATGGGAAGGGAAATGTTAATGTCTCAAAATTCGGGGGAAAATTGGCGGGTGTCGGCGGTTTTGTAAATATATCGCAAAACGCCAAAATAGTAGTTTTTTGCGGGACTTTTACTGTCGGGGGTCTTGAAGTAGAAATAGCCGATGGAAAATTGAAAATAGTAACTGAGGGTAAAATCCGTAAATTCATCACTACCTTAGAGCAGATTTCGTTCAGTGCCGAACGGGCTTGTCAGATTAATCAGCAAGTATTTTATATTACCGAACGGGCAGTTTTTACGTTGGTCGATGAAGGGCTTGAGTTGATAGAAGTTGCTTCTGGAATTGATATTGAATCTCAAGTTATTGGTTTGATGGATTTTATGCCGATAATTCATGATGTAAAATTGATGCCGGAAGAGTTATTTGAATAAGAGCCTCAAGGAGTTGGTACATGAGCAAAATATTTATAGTTGGAGCAAAAAGAACACCACAAGGAAGATTTTTAGGTGCATTAACAAAATATTCCGCTTTGGATCTGGCATTACGAGCCGGAGAAGCTGTTTTAGAAAAGCTTGACCGTACGAAAATAGATCAGGTTATACTTGGCAATGTAATAATGGCAGGATTAGGTATGAATCTGGCACGTCAGGTGCTGGTAAAACTTGATATCCCAATAGATAAACCCGCCTTTACCGTTAACATGATGTGTGCCTCAGGTATGCAGGCAATTATTTTGGCAGCCCAGAGTATATTATCAGGTGATGCAGAAGTTGTTTTGTGCGGTGGAACGGAATCAATGTCAAATGCACCATATCTACTTGAAAGAGCCAGAAAAGGATATAAATTAGGTGATGGGATTCTGGTTGATGCTCTTCTACGGGATGGTCTGGTTGATAGTTTTGATAATGAACACATGGGGTTGACGGCAGAGCGGGTTGCTGAGAAATACATGATATCCCGGGAAGAACAGGATGCATTTGCTTTTGAGAGTCAGCAGAAATATACCGCAGCCGCTGAAAAAGATGCATTCAGGGATGAGCTTGTCCAGCTCGAAGAGCTTGATAAGGATGAAAATCCTCGTTCTGACACAACTTTAGAGAAATTAGCCTCCTTAAAACCAGCATTTAAAAAGGATGGTACGGTAACCGCCGGCAATGCCTCCAGTATTAACGATGGGGCCGCCATGTTAGTTGTCTGCAGCGAAAAAGCACTAAAGTCCAATGGATGGCAGCCAATGGCAGAAATTTCAGGGTGGGCTTCTGTAGGATGTAACCCGAAGGAGATGGGATTAGGCCCAATCTTTGCGATCAGGAAACTTTGCAGCAAATATGATTTGGATGTGAATGAATTTGATGCTATAGAATTAAATGAGGCATTTGCGGCCCAAAGCCTGGCTTGTATAAAAGAACTGAATCTTAATCCCGGTATAATAAATCAAGAAAGCGGGGCGATTGCATTAGGTCATCCCATAGGAGCCAGCGGTGCGAGAATTGTTACGCATCTTGCACATAAAATTAAGCAAAATAAAGCAAAAAATGGATTAGCCGCACTGTGTGTCGGCGGAGGTATGGGCACAACTGTTTTTATAAAACAGCACGTACGATCCTCCGGAATATAAACTTCATTTACAAATCGTATTTTTTTCAGGATTGCTGGATTTAAGAAGGTATGATAAGGTAGGGCATGGAAAAAGAATTTAATGTTACCGGCAATTGTAATATAAAGCGGCATTACATGGTGGATATTTCCTATAAGTTTGAAGCAGTAATGCAGCTTATCCGTAAGGGAAAGTACTTTGCCATTAACCGTCCCCGTCAATACGGTAAAACAACCATGCTGGACGAGTTGGAACGTAGGCTGGAGAATAAGTACGTTATGATTTACCTCTCCTTTGAAGGGGTTGGGGATACCATATTTGGGGATGAAAACTCTTTCAGCCCGCGTTTTGTTGAAATGCTGGCGGACAGTCTTGAAATGTTTTATCCCGAGACAGCCGTATTAGTACTCAAGCTTGGTAGGGAGGTGACAAACCTCAAATCTTTGTCAAAATTCATCACACAACTCGTTAAGAAAGTAGATCTTGAAGTAGTGCTGCTGATTGATGAAGTCGACAAATCCAGCAATAATCAGCTTTTTGTGAGTTTCCTGGCCATGCTGCGCCAGAAATACCTGCTTCGCGAACGCGGTAAAGATGTCTCGTTTCTCTCTGTGATATTGGCCGGGGTTCATGACGTCAAATCCCTGAAGCTGAAGATTCGCGATGGCGATGAAATCAAACTGAACAGTCCATGGAATATTGCCGCGGACTTTACCGTGGATATGAGCTTCAACCCGGCTGAGATTAAAACCATGCTCGTTGATTATGCTGAGGACAAAGGTGTTGAGATGGATTTTGACGCCATTGCCGGGCGCATCCACTACTACACCAGCGGCTATCCCTTTCTGGTCAGCAAGCTTTGCAAGAACATTGATGAAGAAGCGGCTGGTCAAAACCCGGACTACAACCCGAAACACTGGGCGCTTGATGATATCGACTGGTCCTTTCGCTGGCTGACGAGAGAAAGCTACACCACGACAAATTTTGATGACCTGGTCAAAAATCTTGAAAATAACGATGATTTATTCCGACTGGTTAATGCCATCCTGTTTGATGGAGCTGAAAAAAGTGTATCATTCTCGGTTAAAAATCCCATTGTCAATCTAGGGCTGCTCTATGGCATGTTCAAAGGAGAGGCTGGGCGCACGGTGATTCACAATCGTATTTATGAACAGATATTAAGTGATT
>JAGLNY010000083.1 GCA_023139255.1 Spirochaetales bacterium | reverse complement strand
AAAAACGGAGTGATATCCTGGTACTGGACGCGGATGTCTCAAAAAGCACCTGTACGAGAAAGTTCGGGGAAGTTTTTCCTGACCGCTTTTTTAATGTCGGTGTTGCAGAGATGAACATGGCCGGGATTGCAGCCGGCTTGGCTGCTTCCGGGAAGACCCCTGTCATATCAACATTTGCGACTTTTATGGCATTGCGTGCCTTGGAGCCAATACGATCAATGATATCCTACCCCAAGCTCAATGTTAAGATGCTCGGGGGCTACTCCGGCTTGACCGCGCATCAACACGGTCCAACCCACCATTGTTTGAGGGATATAGCGACTATGCGGGTTCTTCCTAACCTGACTGTGCTGTCTCCCAGTGACTGGGTTCAAGCCGGCAAGTGTGCAGAGGCAATGGTGTCCACGGACGGTCCCTGTTACGTACGCCTTGGGTACACAAAAAAAGGCAATATCCATCCTGAAGGCATGGCCTTCTCTATTGGGAAGAGTTATACAATCAAAGATGGAAGTGACCTGACAATCCTTTCCACAGGCGTGATTCTTCACAGGGTTCTTGAGGCAGCAGAGCAGCTTGAGCAGGATGGGGTATCTGTCCGGGTTATTGATTGCCCTACGATCAAACCACTGGATGAAACTGCCATACTTACCGCCGCAAAAGAGACAGGCCGGATCGTAACCATGGAAGAGCACAGCACGATTGGCGGGTTTGGCGGAGCTGTCGCGGAATTATTGATTCAAAACCATCCTGTCCCAATGAAGATTTTGGGAGTAGACGACATTTTTACCGAATCAGCACCCTATGAAGAATTGCTGGATGAATATGGATTGGGCAAGGCGGATATTGTTAATGCTGCCAAATCACTAATTGAATATTGAAGTAGAAATTGAAAAAATTGAGGTAGATATAATGCAGAATGATAAGATGTTGGGATCAGAGGCATTGATACGAGCTCTAGAAATGGAAAAAGTTGAATATATGTTCGGCATCTCGGGACATGGCAATATGCACATACTGGATGTCCTTGATAAAGGATCAGACATCAAGTTTATGCTGACACGGCATGAACAGGGGGCAGTGCATATTGCAGATGGGTATGCCAGAGTGAAAAACAAGATCGGGGTATGCTGCACATCAGTGGGAGCCGGTGCGGCAAATCTGGTCATGGGACTTGGTACCGCAGCAGGTGGTTCAAGCCCTGTGATGGCGATTAATGGCGGAATAATTTCGAAGTGGTACGGACGTGGACAGCTCCAGTCAACTGAACGTCCGGAAAATAAAACAGACCAGTGCTACAGCCAGGTAGTCCAACCCCTGGTAAAAAAGGCATGGACTGTTGAAAACTGCTGTCAAATCCCCGAAGTCGTTCACCGTGCTTGTACAATTGCAACGTCAGGCCGTCCCGGTCCGGTCTCTATTGAAATCCCCTGGGACGTTCAGGCACAAGAGGACTCAATGGAATTTTTTACACCGGAAAAACATTCATTTGGCAAACGGATCCGGGCGGATTTTGAATCAACAAAAAAAGCTGTTGAACTGTTGCTCAAAGCCAAGTGTCCTGTAATTGTCTGCGGTAACGGTGTCGAGATATCGGATGCGGGCGATGAAGTTCGTCAGCTTGCCGAGTTGCTGGGCGCCCCGATCGCCTCTTCGCTAATGGCAAAGGGTAGTGTCCCCGAAAATCATCCTCTCTCGGTAAGGACGATCGGATGGCTGGGACATCCTGTCGCGCATGAATATATTCGGGAATACGCTGACCTGGTGCTTGCTGTCGGATTTCGCTTTGGTGATCAGGGAACAAGCTTCTGGAGCGAAGGTTATCCTTTTGTTAAGGAGAATAAGTTCATTCAGATAGATATTATTCCCCAGGAAATAGGACGCTATTATCCCGTCGAGGTCGGCTTGCTTGGGGATGCCAAAGCCGTGCTGACTGACCTTATCAATGTCATACCCAAATCAAATAGCTTTACGGCGCGTCGGAAAACCGTTGAAAAACGCCTGGTTGAGATGTTTTCGAATGTCAAACTTGATATGCCGAATGAAGATCTGACTCCTATGGAACCTGTTAAGGCAGCCGGGGAAATCAGGCGTGTACTTCCGGACAATTCCATATTGGCGATTGACACCGGGCAACACGCCCACTACTTCACCGCCTTTTATCCGGTATATGGGCATCGCCGTTATTTATGCCCTGGCTCATGGACACCTATGGGATGGTCCCCTGCGGCGATCATCGGTGCCAAACTGGCCGAACTGGAAACACCGTGCGTATGTGTTACCGGCGATGGCGGTTTCTTCATGATGTGTCAGGAAGTCATTACTGCAGTCGAATGGAATGTCCCGGTCGTGTGGATAGTTTTCAACAACCAGACACTTAACGCTATTCGTCTAGGTCAAAAGGCTGATTATGATGGACACATAATCGGGACTGAGTTTAAGACGCGGGCCAATTTTGCGGCATTGGCAAAATCTCTGAACGCTGAAGGAATTCGGGTTGAAAAGGCAAGTCAGGTTGCCGGTGCATTGGATTTTGCCCTGAAGTGCGGTAAGCCATGTGTGCTTGATCTTGTGGTTGAAACAGATCCAATTACATTACCGTTTGCGGGAGACTTTTATACACCCGGAAGACACCCTATCATTCCCAAACCGCGGGGAGTACAGCGGGAATTGCTTAATAATTTCATTACGACCTAATAGATTCAGGAGGATGAATGACTAATCTATCTTGCGGCACAGGACCACTGTTTATGGACCCTGATCCGAAACCTGCACGTGCCTTTTTTCGTAAGAAAGAGAAAAAATTAATAAACAAAGTCCTTTCAGTGAAGGAAGCTGTGTCTCGATTTGTAGCAGACGGCGACTATCTGGCCTCCGGCGGGTTTGGGACAAACCGAATCTCCACGGCAGCCCTGCATGAGATAGTCCGGCAGAAGAAAAGCAACCTTGGATTGGCCGGACATACAACAACGCATGATTTTCAGATACTGGCAGCAGGCAATATGCACGGTGAAAAATTACTGGCGAGAGTGGACATTGCTTATATAGTCGGGCTGGAAGCCCGCGGGCTTTCACCGCATGCCAGACGGGTGATGGAAAGCGGTCAGGTCGAGGTATGCGAATGGACAAATTATGCACTGGCGTGCCGGCTGCAGGCGGCTGCCATGGGAATACCATTCCTGCCGGTGCGTACTATGATGGGCACGGATACCTTTCATCGCAGTGCAGCGAAGGAAATTACATGCCCCTTTACCGGACGAAAATTGGTAGCATTGCCCGCTCTATATCCGGACATAGCCCTAATACATGTACATGAGAGCGACTGCTATGGAAACTGTCGTATCAGGGGTATCACAGTAGCAGATACTGATTTGGCCCGGGCATCAAAGAAAGTCATCATTACAGCAGAACGCATCATTGATAATGATGAGATCCGTAATTCTCCACATAGTACTGTGATTCCATCCTTTTGTGTCGATGCTGTGTGTGAGGTTCCTTATGGTTCATATCCGGGAAACATGCCGGGAGAATATTTTTCCGATGAGGAACATCTCCGGCAATGGTTGGAAGTAGAAAAGGATGAGGTAGAATTTGACCGGTTTCTTCATACATATGTATATAACGTACCGGATTTCGAGAGTTATTTGGCTCTCTCCGGCGGGGTTGAGAGGATAAAAGAACTTCGTACCCAGGAATTTTTGGTGCCAAAGGAATTATGAATATGTGTGAGTATTGCACGATTGAGCTAATGATTTGCGTGGCTGCACAGTTTCTCAAGGATGGATCGACTGTAGGTGTCGGCACAGGAGCACCATGTGCGGCGGCTATGTTAGCCCAAAAAACGCATGCGCCTAATCTGCTTATTATCTTTGAAGCAGGCGGATTTGCCCCACAGTTACCATCAATGCCTATTTCAGTAGGTGATTCACGTACTTTTCATAAAGCACTTATGGCTGCAAGCATGATGGATGTTTTTAATACCTGCCAGCGCGGTATGGTGGATTACTCATTTCTCGGCGGCGCACAGATTGATACCTACGGAAACCTAAATTCGACAATAATCGGCAATTACGATAACCCCAAAATACGTTTTCCCGGCAGCGGCGGCGCAAATGATTTCGCTGGTTTTTGCTGGCATACCATTACCATGACCCCTCATACCAGAAAGCGTTTTGTTAAGAAGGTTGATTTTCTTACCACGCCTGGATATTTGACCGGACCGGGTTCCCGTGAGGCAGCCGGTCTTCCTGAAGATACTGGTCCATACAAAGTAATTACGGATCTTGCGGTGTTGGGTTTTGATGAAGGGACAAAGCGTATGCAGGTAGAAAAACTCCACCCCGGCGTAAGTTTTGATCAAGTTCAGGAGAACACGGAATTTAAGCTTCTGAAGATTCCCGTAATTGAGCAGACTGAACCGCCGCAAAAAAAAGAGTTGGAGATATTAAGGGATGAAGTTGACCCTCATGGATTTGTTATAGGAAGGTGAGATTTAATGCGTAAAGTTGTAATTGCAGGAGCTGTAAGAACAGCTATAGGTAAATTTGGCGGTGCGCTGACGCGGGTTCTCGTTACAGAGATTGGTATGCTTGTCGTCAGGGAAGCAATAAAACGCGCCGGAGTTGATTCCCAAAAAATTGACGAACTCATCATGGGTCAGGTGTTACAGGTGGGAACCGGAATAAATGTTGCCCGGCAGATACTGCTTAAAGCGGGTATTCCCATAAATGTTCCTGCATTTACAGTTAATAAAGTCTGTGGGTAATAAGGGAACTAGATCTGAATATCAGTATTGTGAATGTCCATCATTGTTGAAAGGAGTTCACATTAAACTGCTTGTATATCAGAATTTTAATTAAACAGGAGGAAAAGTATTATGTCATATAAAGACGGCTGGGCGGCGATAAATCTGGAGATGCCCAAAAGAGTTCCACGTACCGAATATTCAGCGCATGAACATTGGGGTCTTATCAAGGCAGTTACCGGCAAAGAAGTCAACCAGTTCAGTAGTGAGAAAGATCAGCGAACCACCGGGAAGGAGTTCTGCAAGGCATGGAACTATGACTACTTCTGGAATATTTTGATCGACGGTTCGGAACTGGGTGAAACGCGAACAAAGATGGGCCATGCCGAATACGCAGCTGAGGGTTTGGATTACAACAACGATATCAGCTGTCCTTTTAAGACACCCGAAGATGTCCTCAACTTTGACCCATTGGAAGCATATGGGAAGAAGGATCGCAGTGAGCTTGTCCGGCGGTTTGAGGCAAACTACCGAAAAGCCTGTGAGTTCACACCCGATGCCGTCAATGTGACCGGTATCTATATCACCTGCATCTCCGGTCTGATCGAGATGTTCGGCTGGGATATGATGTTGACGGCAATGGGACTCGACCCGGAAAAATTCGGGCAGGTAACCAATAGATATGCCCAGTGGATTCAGCAGTACTTCGATGCACTGGCCGAAACAGATGCGGCGGTTGTCAATATTCACGATGATATAGTCTGGACTTCCGGGCCTTTTGCCAATCCGGATTGGTACCGCCGGTATGTTTTCCCACACTATAAAAAGTATTTTGCGCCGCTGCTCGATGCAGGGAAAAAGATCATCTACACTTCCGACGGTACGTACACGATGTTTGTGGATGATATCGCTGCGACAGGTGTCCACGGTTTTGTAATGGAGCCGACCACAGACATGGCCTATATCGCTGAAAAATACGGGAAGACCCATGTCTTGATAGGTAATGCCGACACGCGTATCCTGTTATCCGGCACAAAGGCTGAGATTCGTACCGAGGTTGAAAGATGTATGGCTATTGGCAAGGATTGCCCGGGGTTTTTTATGGCAGTCGGGAATCATATCCCGGCCAACACGCCGGTTGAGAACGCTCTGTACTATAACGAGGTTTACGAAGAACTAAGTAAACGATAAGAACCTGAATTTGAATAAGGAATTTTCTCATGAAAAGCAACGACACAATAAACAATAATATTTACTTTATCTGGCAGTGGTGGGAAAAACATTATCAAACTTACAGACTGGATTCAAAAGATCTGAATTGGTTGGATAATTCTTGTTTTGTCTCAAATGTTCTCCCATACACTTCCCCGAGTTTTAGTGTGAGAAAAAATGATTCAGCAGGTTTGGCGCTATCGGGCAACCATGACGGGAATCGGTAGTCTTCCGAAATTTCCGACAAATCGGTGGTGTAATGCCGCAGTCTTCCGTCCAATGTTCATTAGTTCTCTCTGAATTTTCCTGGAGAAACTTTTAAAACCTGCCTGAATCCTCTTCCGAAGTCTGATGGATTTTCAAAACCGTAACGATAACTGACCTCGGCAACGGTTTGTTCGGGATGAGCCATAAGATATCTGGCTGACTCCTTTATACGGATTTCGAGACACTTTTGCATAATCGTTTTATTGTAATGAAGTTTTATCAGCCTTCTGAGGGTTCTTGTACTGGTGCAGGCTTGTCTGGCAATTTCATCAACACTCAATTTGCGAAAAGAATTGTCCTCTATAAAGTGCAGTGCTGTCTGCAGCCGGTTGTCAATAGCCGGAAAGCCGTTCCCCTTCACATCCTCCTGCACAGTTTCAAGGATAATATTCAGGACAAGATTACGGGTAATACTCTCACTTTGCAGGTAGCGTTTTTCGCGATTTCTTGTTTCGGAAACGATGCTGAGCTGTTGAAAAAGTGAGTCAAGGTTTTCACTGTCATTGATCACAGTTATATGATTATGGAGAAAAGTTGAAATGTATTGATGTATGAGGGAGCTTGATTCATCGGTTCTATTGTCACTGGTTTTCTCAAAGGAAAAAGTGACAAACTGGATTTTCAGATGATTTGTTTTAGATGATACAATCTCATGAATGATTAACGGATCTGCAACAAACAGATCTCCTTTTTTCAGAGGATAAATCATATTACCATGATAAAAATCCCCCTCCCCATCAAGAACCAGGCATGTCTCAAAATAGGAGTGTTTATGAAGATTATTCCTTCCCCCCTGAAAATCAATATAATTTCCGAGATTTATCCAGACATTCCATGAACCTATAACCGTTTTTCCGATAAATTGATTCTGGAGATGAAACATCTTATGCAAATGTGGCCGTTTTTGCATATTCATTGACCGATTAACCTCTCGCTAATTTATAGTAATAAGATAGTCTATAGTATAATCCAAATTCTGGAAACCGGAGATTGCAGTATGACAAGTATGACACGAAGAGAGCGGGTAATGAAAACCCTTAATTTTGAAAATAACATAGCTATAGACTTAGGGGGCATGCGTTCAACGGGGATAAGTTGTTTTGCCTATCCACTTCTGGTAGAAGCTCTCGGTCTTCCTCCAAGGCTGCCGAAAGTCTACGACACATACCAGATGCTGGCTCTTCCCGATATCGATGTTCTGGATGCCCTTAATTGCGATATCGTTTCAGTAGGTGTGGATTTCTGGACAAATGCTTTCGAAGAACCGGAAAAATGGTATGAGTATGATTTTAACGGCAGACTTCCTGCGAGGGTTCAGGATCCTGGGATTTTTAAAGCCCAAACGGATGGTACAATTATTCAATATAAAGATTTAAGAATGGTTCCATCCAGTTATGTATTTGATGCTCTTCACGGTGGAGAACCGTTGGATATTATGACTCTTGAACTGCCAAAAGAGAACCTAAAAGAGTTGGAGCTGGAACTTGAAAAAACTCTCTACACTGATGAACAGATTAGGTCAATTTCAGATTACTGCAGAAAAGTGAGAGAGGCCACTGACCGGGCTGTTTTTTTTAACGGTCTTGGAATGGGTCTTGGGTTTCGCGGCGGCATGGCTTCCTGGTCTATGTTCTGTCTTTCTGATCCACACTATGTAAAGGATATTCACGAGCTGCATACGGAGTACACAATCAGGAAATTCGAGCAGCTGTTGCCGGAGATAGCTCCGTATATTGATATAAACATGAGTAATGCTGATGATCAGGGAACTCAGAACTCATCCATCCTTCCACCCCATATTTTTCGGGAGCTCTATGTTCCTTATTACAAGAGGATGAACGATGTTCTACATACCCTTGCACCAGGTGTAAAAAGCTTTCTCCATTCATGCGGGGCTATTTATGACTTGATAGAGGATGTAATCGATTCAGGATTCGATGTGCTCAATCCTGTTCAATGGTCTGCGGGCGGACATGGTTATAGGGAATGGAAAGATAAGTGCAGGAATAGAATCGCTCTCTGGGGAGGAGGGGTCAATAGCCAAATAACGCTGCCATTGGGGACAGTAGACGAAGTATACAAAGAGGCTGGAGATGTCTGTACATACCTTGGTACCGATGGAGGATTTGTTTTTAACTCCATCCACAATATACTGGCAGAAATTGCCCCGGAAAAGGTGATTGCAATGTACAAAGCGGCTCAGGAAGCCGCTCTTTAAGTTCGGATGTTATTTTCATGGGTTGTGTATTAGGTGTCAGACACCTATTCCCAAGACACCTATTCCCCTCATTCCAGAATTTCCCGGACCCGGCCAACCTGACCATCTGTCAATCGAACTTTAATTCCATGGGGATGAAATTGTGATTTTGTCAGTAAGTTACTTACAACGCCCTCAGTTAACTTGCCGCTTCTTTGATCATGTTTTAACACTATAGCTACTTTTAAGCCAGGTTTGATATTATCTCTTTTTTGTCCACTCATAGGGTTATCCTATCCTATTTGCTATTATTATAAAACACGTCCAGAAAAATAAAGAATTATTGATCTTCCAAAGTACACAACATTGATGAACATACAAGTTGTCTGAATTGATTTACATACAATTCTATTTAATTCATATCGATGGATACTTTGCATGCGCACTTTATAGAAATCTTTGATAATTTTATATAATATGGCAAATGGCGATCCCTAGAGCCAGGTATTTCAATAGAGATTTCTGCAAATCATTGGAAATATTTACAATAAACTTAATTATTTTGTGAAATTTACATATTTTCATTTAAGTTCATAAAATAAATGAACAAGGTGTTGACAGAAGATTTATGATACCTTACTATTTCTATAATGAATATAGATAATTCTTTATATAATACTGTGTGATTATCAAAAAATGCAGGGACAACCTGCTGCTGATAAACATCAGATTAGAAAGAGGTAGTAATGAAGTTCAAAGAGTATCTGCTTACGACTTCCGAAGCTGCATCATCCTATGCCCATGCCCCATCAACAAAAAAATTCGAGACATCAATACAAAAAAAATACGATAACTGCCGGCATCTGATAATACGGATTATACCGTCCCACCCGTATCAGTACCTGCCGCACCGCGAACTGAAAAGCATGCTTGTTCCTGCTGTCATCAAGAACATACAAGAAAAATACCACATTGGACACATAACATTTTTAGTAGGTAATTCTACTGCAAAAGGCTACCGATCAATAATTTCACAAACTTCCTATGAAGCAAAATATAGTAAACCACACTACCCATTTACACTGAAGAACATAATGACGATTCCTGATGAGTATCAGTTGATCGACTGGTTTGATTTTATTGTTCTGGCAAAAGCTGCAATTGGCGAACAGATTAAGGATTTTCCAATATCTGTTACCTTGTTTGGAACATCAGGGGCAGGGGGTTCAAGGAAAAGGGAGTGGGTTACAACCGGACCAGCTGCAGTTACTTCAATTGCTGAGCAGGCCGGTATATCTCAGGATGAATATATATTTACCGATCATCCGTTTGCCGGGTCAGTATTTGATTCTGATACGAAGATTATAGAACCCCGGGCACATGAACTTCTGATATTTCCAAAGAAAAACACCGGAAAAGGATCGTTCACCCACACCTTTCTCAGTAAGTTTGCCTCACCTGAACAGAGGATTAATGGAATCTTTGATTTCTCTGATACATACCGGAATAATCCGTGCCGGAAATGCCTGGATTGTGTCTCAATCTGCCCCGAAGGGCTCTATCCATTTATGCTTTCAGCTATTTCCGAAAGGGGAAACCTCAAAGAAGCAGTGGGACTGCAGGTTGAAAAATGTACTGAGTGTGGATTATGCAGCAGTGCCTGCCCATCAGGTATTCCCCTGATGCATAACATCCTAAAGCTGAAGAAGGAGCTGTAATACCATGAGGTTAGCGTTTGTTTCGGTAAAAAAGAAGTTGGGAACTATCCAGGCACCGTTTTTCAGGTCTTCCGACAGATATTACATCTCTATGGGAGTTCTTGCGCTAAGTCTTTTTCCTGTATACGTACTTGCAGCCGGCAGCCTGGGATATAAAATACTCATATTACTGGCACTTGCCTGTGCAGCCGGGATGGTGACCGAGATATTCAGTTCCCTGATAACAAAAAAGGCACTGGGGTATTTTGGAATTAGTGCATGGCTGTTATTTCCGTTAATGGTACCTCCCGGAGTACCGTTGTGGATGTCGATCACCAGCTTTGTCCTGAGCTTGATTATTGCACAGACGCTTTTTGGCGGCTTTGGGAAGCATCTTTTCCATCCTGCAGTATTCGCGCAGCTTTTCCTGATGATAAATTTTACCAAACAGTTTAACTCATCGTATGTTAAACCATTCAGTGATCCATTTTTTGGTTTCAATGTATTCTCATCAATGTCCCTTACGGATAAAACCGCATTGAAATTTTTTACATCAGGGGAAACACTGCCGCTGAAAGAGATGCTTGCCGGACCTCATGTCGGTCTTGTTTTTGAGATGTTTCCCTACCTCATTCTCCTTGCAGGGGTCGTGTATCTGGTGCTGGGCAATGTGAATTACAAAACCCCGGCCGCATTTATTATCACCTTTTCCCTGATGAGCATTGTAGGGTCATTAGCACTTCCCGGAACAATATTGCCGATTATCCCGGCACTCCTCGGAGGGGGGATCCTGTTTTATTGCTGTTTTATTTTTTCTGACCAATGGACCAGCCCGCGAACGCCTGGCGGAAGAGTTATAGCGGGCATTACCGCCGCACTGATTACCATCCTTATACGTTCGTTTTCATCAAACGTAGAGGGTGTAATGTTTGCGGCACTGATTAATTACTCATTCAGCCCGATGTACGATGAGCTGGCGATGTATTTGAAAAAAATTAAAAGAGTCAGCGTATGAAAGTGACAAAAGAGAAAAAAGGGATGAAAGAAGAACTGCAGATGTCTGTGTTCCTGCTTGTAATGGCAACACTCTGTACCTTGCTGCTGGCTTTTGGGAATTCCCTGTATCAGAAAGCACTTGCGGAAAGGGAGAAAGAACTTCGGATGGATATCCTGCGAACGTTTCAGGTTCCCTTTACCGAGGAGACTTTTTTTTCAGACTTTAACAATGCGGTTGAGATAGAGAAGGATAAGCGCACCACCTATTACTTCTCCCGGGGTGAATCCAGGCAGGTTGCGATTATTACGGCGGGAAGCGGCCTGTGGAGTGAAATTGATATATTCCTGGTTGTGGATATCGGTGCCATGGAAATACAGGAACTGAGAGTTCTCTCTCACGGTGAAACACCGGGATTGGGAGGACGAATTGAAGAAGATTGGTTTCTTGATCAGTTTATTGATCTCGATATTTCAGATGGAGTGAAAATTGTCATGGAACGGACAAATGTGCCCGGGGAAGTGGATGCAATTTCGGGAGCAACACGGACAAGCAACGCTGTTATGATAATGCTTAACAAGGCTCTGGATGGAGTTGCGAGCATGAGTCAGTAAGAGGTAAGGGATAGATATATGGGGAAAATAGCAAAGTCCAGGGGAGTTTCCTATTTCATTGAATCTCTCTGGTATAACAATGCGACATTCAGTATGGTACTTGGGATTTGTTCTGCTTTGGCCATTACAACAAACCTGCTGAATGCCTTAGTCATGGGGATTTCAGTTACCGTAGTACTGATAATCAGTTCCACGGTCATCTCACTTCTGCGAAGTATTATCCCGGAAAGAGTCAGGATTATCACTTTTATGCTGCTCATATCGACTTTTGTGATCATGGTTGATTTTATCCTGAAAATCTATCTGCCGCCTGTCAGTAAAGCACTTGGCCCGTATGTAGGGCTGATCATCACCAACTGTATTCTGATGGGAAGAGCTGAGGCCTTTGCAATTAAGCAGCCTCCATATTATTCAATTATGGATTCATTGGGATCAGGTATCGGATATACCTTGTCGATCATGGTACTGGCTGCTGTAAGGGAGTTGCTGGGAGCCGGATCCTTGTTTGGGGTACAGGTGCTGGGCGAATCCTGGGCAGGGTGGGGCTTGTTGATGATCCCTTCAGGTGCTTTTTTTGTACTGGGATTTTATATCATGCTGGCAAACATGATCCAGAAACGCTTTATTAATAGAAATGTGGATTAAACAACAAAATAGAACTGAAAGAGGAGGGAGGCCAGGTTATGAAAATGCTGATTCTGATATTTTTTGCCTCGATTCTTACAAATAATATTGCACTGACCTATTTTCTTGGGATGTGCCCATTTATCGCAATCTCAAAAAATACAAAGGCAGCTTCAGGCATGGGGATGGCAGTTACCTATGTAATGGTTATCACCGCAATCGTCAATTATTCGATTTACTCATTCGTCCTGGTTCCCATGGGACTTGAATATCTCTCATTCCTGATTTTTATCATAGTTATTGCAGGTATTGTACAGGTGCTGGAAATGCTGGTGGAGCGGTTTTTCCCGGTTCTTTATGTCTCTTTCGGTATTTTTCTCCCGTTGATTACCGTTAACTGTGCAATTCTCGGACTTTCGCTCTTTATGATATTGCGCGACTATTCATTTCTTGAAATGGTTTTCTACTCACTTGGTTCCGGTCTTGGCTGGTGGCTTGCCATCGTAGCTATGGCAGGTTTGAGGAGAACCTTGATGTTGAGTGAACCGCTGGAATCTCTTGGGGATGCTGGAATTACCGTGATACTTGCCGGATTTATGGCACTTGGATTTTTCGGGTTTTCCGGAATTTTACCGGTGTAATGTGCTGAAGACACAGGGTTAGAAAGAAGGAGTTCTTAAAGTTATGACATATCTTTTTTCGTTGATGGTTATGAATGGGTTGATAGTGCTTATTCTGGTACTTCTGATTCTCATCAAACGCTATATTGCTGTCTACGATGATTATTCGGTCACGATTAACGGGGATATGGAGATTACTGTCCATGGGGGACAGACTATCGTATCTTCACTTACCCAGAGTAAGATATTTCTACCTTCAGCCTGCGGCGGGAAGGGGACATGCGGTTTATGTCAGGTGAAGGTAGTTGAAGGACTGACAGATCCGCTCTCTATTGAGGAAGCTGTCCTGCCCTATAAGGATATTATTGAGGGGAAGCGCCTGGGATGTCAGACAAAGGTCAGAGGGGACATGAAAATTGAGGTGCCTGAAGAGTACCTTTCAGTCAAGGAGTACAGAGGATCTATCAGCAACATTGTGACGCTCACCCATGATATCAACCGTTTTGATATCGACCTGATAGAACCTAAAGAGATAGATTTTAAGAGCGGTCAGTATGTGGTAGTTGAACCGATTCCCGGTGAGACCAGAGCCTACTCCATTGCCTCAATCCGGAGACGCCGGGAAAAGATTTCCCTGGAAGTTAAAAAAATCCCTAACGGCATTTGCTCTACCTATCTCCATGCTCTCAAAGAGAAAGATGAATTGAATTTTTATGGCCCGTACGGTGATTTCTATCTGCGGAAAAATGATCATAAGGTAGTTTGTGTGGCCGGCGGAGTGGGGCTTGCTCCCATGAAGTCAATTATTGATGAGGTGATCAATGAGCATCAGGGACGGAGGGTTGAACTCTATTATGGAGCCAGGACAATTGATGATATGTATGATTATGAAAAATATATCAGCATGACCGGTAAGCATGAGAATTTTAAGTTTTACCCGGCTCTCTCTGAAGTTGAAGAAGTGCTGCATCATCCTACAGGATTTGTGTTTGATACTGGATTTATCAACAACGAAATTGCATCAAAGTTGAAGAATGGTGATGACTGTGAAGCATACCTTTGCGGACCGCCCGTTATGATCGATTTTAGTATACAGACTTTACGGGATAAGGGTGTGCCTGAGGAGAGGATTTTCTATGACAAATTCTGATTTTCGGAGAAGTCTGTATTTGTTTGAGGGTTTCTTATAAACGTTAGGTGTTATCCAGCACAGATCGTTTTTACTATATATACGTTCTAAATTTACAGGAGGATGAGAATGAAAATGAAAAAGACAATATTTGTTATTCTGGTATTGTTAATTGCAGCAGGCAGCGGGATGCTGTTTGCACGCGGCGGTAGTGACATTCCTGAGGATGCACTTGTGGCTAAACAGGTAAAAAGTGCACCGGAATTGGATGGCCGGCTCGATGATGCCTGGCAGCTTGCCAAAAGTCTGGAGATTCCCGTAGAAGTTGCCGATTATGCCCATTTTGCTGAGTTGTACCGTGGGAAGGAATATGAGGTAACTCTGCGTGCGATGTACACAGACACCGATCTCTACATGTTTGTACAGTGGACGGGTGATGAGTCTCTCTCAGATGACAGACAGTCCTGGTACTATAATGATGATGCCGGGAAATGGATGCAGAAACCGAAAAAAGAACCGGACGAGTATACCCCGCCTGGATACGAAGACAAGTTCGCGTTTCTCTGGGAGATAGAATCAAAAGATTTTCTGGCTGAAGGCGGATCCATATTCTGTCATGAAGCATTTAAGCATGCCACTTACCCCGATGAATTGATGGATATCTGGCACTGGAAACTGGTCAGGACAGCACCCGTGCATCAACTTGATGATAAATATCTTGTATATGCCGACGAAAGTGATGAAGATGCAAGTCTCAATGGAAGAAAGAGCGATGAAGGCAGCGGAGCATATTCTGATAACAAGCAGACGCTGACTGTCGATGGTGTGGAGATGACCTTGCCGCTCCTGTGGATTCCCGGAGAAACAGGTTATTCATACATCCTGGATGGTAATTCAGCAGCACGGCAGATTGTAGGTATGGATGAGAATATGAACCTGATTGATGAAGACGGAACTATTCTGACTAAGGAAGATTTTATGCTTGGTTCAGATAAACTTATTCCAAGTATCAAGGGAGTAAAGCCTGCAACCGATTCTCGTGGTGATGTAACTGTATATGAATACTACGATACTGCTGCAAAGACATGGAATCTTGAGATTAAGAGAAAGCTTGCTACTGGAAATGCGGATGATGTTCAGTTTGATGATCTTGAGAAGATGTATAACTTTTCTATCTCAGTATTTGATAATGCTGCAATAGCACACGCAACTCCCGAAGGAATTACCGGTAAAGCCTATACTCTGGTTTTCCAGTAGAATGTAATAACTAAAAGATTTCTCTTCTCCAAACAGGGGAAGGGGAATCTGTATTTGGTGTCAGACACCCAAAAAACATGAGACATATAGTACGCATTCTGTATAGATTTTTCAGATCAACCAAACTTGCCCTTATCCTCATTATATATGGGGCGAGTATCTCCATTGTCGGCACCCTTATACCCCAGGGACAGCATATAAGTTACTACGTCAATAATTATACAGCTGCTGTCTCCCGGCTTATAACGTTCACCGGAGCGGACAGGATAACTGCCTCATTATGGGCCATAATTCCCGCGCTGCTGTTTCTCGTCAACCTTCTTGTGTGTACGGTTTCAAGGCTGTATACCAGAATTTCTCATGGTGCAAAAAAACGTTTCGGCCCGGATATCCTTCACCTGTCGCTAATCCTGCTGATCATTGGCAGTGCTGTATCCGTTGCAGGAAGATCTGAAATGGTATGGTATCTGGAAACCGGCGGTTCTGCTGAGATTTCCTCTGATTATACTATACAGCTGAACAACCTGGAATTTCTCACCTACGAAGACGGAAGGACGAAAGACTGGATCTCAACAGTTGAGATTACGGGAACTGGAAAAAAAACCGGGATATGTAGTATTGAGGTAAATAAACCTCTCAAATTAGGCAAAGGAAAGCTGTATCAATTTGACTACAGATTGATTCATTCTGTCACGCTTATTGCTGAGGGCGGGATATCTGTCCAGCTTGATCAGGGTTCTCTTATCAGCCTGGACAGCGGGATATATCAGTATGTAGGTAATGAGCTGGTTTCAGGGATTGAGACTGCCCAATTCAGGGAATACAGAGGCATATCCAAACAGCTGTATGCCTTTGGGCGTGGTGATGACATTGAACGGTTTACCGTTGATAATATGATTACAAAAGAACAGACCGGGCTGAAATATGCCGAAGACCCTGGTGCGGTTATGGTATTTACTGCCCTTTTTCTTTTTGCTGCGGCAATGGCACTGACCATCTACCAAAAAATGAAGGATCGAAAAATATGATTGCTACAATATCGTTTTTTATATTGATTGCTGCACTTGCCGTGCAGATTTATTTTATTTTGAGAAATAGTGAAAAGCCCGACCCGGTGACCCACTATCTGCTTTTTGTCGTATTCATACTTTTACTTATTACCACTATTATGCGCAGCATCAGTATTGACTTTGTGGCGGTGACATCAACCTATGAAGCACTCCTGTTGTTTTCTGAGTGTATTGTACTGGTTCTTGCGGTGTACAGAATTAAGGCCGGCATCAAGACACTACCGTTTATTATGATCGGGGGCACACTGATTTCGATTATACTGCTGGCTCTTGCTTCGTCCCCCATTATCCCTGATGAGGCACTGCCGCCGGTTCCGGCTTTGCAGTCTTATTGGCTGGTTATGCATATCCTGTTTGCATTTTTTGGCGAGGCTTTTTTTGCGGTGGCTTTTATGGCGGCGATCTACTTTCTTGTCGTGAAAGATGAAACAAAAAAACAATTTGCTGACAAGCTTATCTATAAATCCATTATCATAGGATACTTCCTTTTTACTACCGGCGGGTTGATATTCGGGGCAATCTGGGCATACAACGCCTGGGGCCGCTACTGGGGCTGGGATCCTAAGGAGACTAGTGCTTTTGTCACCTGGCTGATATATACACTCTATCTTCACTTGCGTCTTGTGAAAAAGATGCGCGGGAAATTTACTGCAGTATTTTCCATTGTGGGATTCCTGCTGACCCTGTTTACGTTCCTGGGTGTCAACTATCTGATGACCGGTCTGCATAGTTATTGATGGTTCACTCTTCTAACAATACATACCTCCGTTCTGCAAGACTGCTATTTATCTGTAGTCTTTTGCGCATTGTTGCATAAGAGCGTACAGATAGGTATAGTACATGAATATGATATTATCAAAAACTATACATAAAGAGTTATATTATAAAATGATCCTGTGCAGAAAGTTTGAGGAAAACGCTGCAAAAATGTTCAATCTGGGTAAAATACACGGAACAACACATCTCTGCATAGGTGAGGAGGCTACAGGTATAGGAGTTTGCTCCGTATTAGCGAAAGAGGATTACATCCTTCAGACTCACCGGGGACATAATCAAAGTATCGGCAAGAATATGAGTATCAAGAGAATGATGGCTGAATTCCTTGGCAAGGCCACCGGCTATTGTAAGGGTATGGGCGGAAGTATGCACATTGCCGATTTTTCAGTGGGCAGTCTTGGTGCCAACGGCATTGTCGGAGGAGGTATCCCGATTGCGACAGGGGCTGCTTTTACACAGAGATACACAAAAAGTGACAGTATTACAGTTTGCTTCTTTGGTGATGGGGCTACAAATGAAGGAGCATTTCATGAGTCGCTTAATCTGGCATCAGTCTGGAAACTTCCCGTTTTATTTGTCTGTACAAATAATCTCTATGGGATGTCGACACATATCAGTAAATCAATGAATATTTCTGATATTTCATTGCGTGCGACAAGTTATGGAATAAAGGGAATATCACTGGATGGAAACGATGTCCTGTCAATCTATCGTGAAACTGTAAAGGCGAAAGAGTACGTTCTTAAAAATGGACCCATGCTTATGGTACTCAACACCTATAGATGGACTGGTCACTCTAAAAGTGATACGCAGGAATACAGGACAAAGAAAGAGGTGGATGAATGGAAGGAAAAATGTCCGATCAAGCGTCATGGTGAGTATTTACTTTCACATATGCTCTTTTCAAAAGAAGATCTTGAATTGATGCATATCCAGGCAGAACAGGAAATCCGGGATGCTGTTACGTTTGCCGAAGATAGCCCGGAACCATGTATTGAGAATATTCTTGACGATGTTTATGCTGAGTAGGAGAGAGCAATGAGAGAAATCACCTATGCCCAGGCCGTGCGGGAAGCTATGAGTGAAGAGATGCGCAGAAACCCGAATATTGTTTTCTTTGGAGAAGATATTGGGGTTTACGGAGGAGGATTTGGGGTATCCCTGGGAATGCTTGATGAGTTTGGGGAAGATCGTATCATCGATACCCCAATTTCTGAACTTGCAATAACCGGCTGTGCTGCAGGTGCGGCAATGACGGGCCTGAGACCGATTGTAGAGATTATGTTTAGTGATTTTATAACTCTGGCAATGGAGCCCCTGGTGAACCAGGCAGCAAAAAACCGGTTCCAGTTTGGCGGACAGGCTTCTGTCCCCATGGTTCTCAGGACTCCCGGCGGTTCCGGTACCGGCGGTGCTGAGCAGCACAGCCAAAGTCTTGAAGCCTGGGTTTGTCATGTGCCGGGATTGAAGGTAGTCATACCCTCAACCGCGTATGATGCAAAAGGTCTCCTGAAAGCTGCTATACGTGATAATAACCCGGTTGTTTTTATAGAGCAGAAACTGTTGTATTGTACCAAAGGAGTGGTTCCGGAAGTAGGAGATGAGTATCTTATCCCGCTCGGTAAGGCAGATGTGAAACGGATTGGTAAGGATATAACAATTATCACTTATGGGAGAATGGTTCCGCGCTGCCTGAAGGTGGCGGGGCAGTTTTCCAAACAGGGCATTGATATTGAGGTTGTTGATGTCAGGACTCTTGTCCCCCTCGATAAAACCTGTCTTATAGAGTCTGCAAAAAAGACCGGAAAAGTACTGGTGGTTCATGAAGCATGCCAGACTGGCGGGTATGGAGGTGAGATAGCAAGTACCGTAGTTGATAGTGAAGCATTTCCCTATCTTACTGCTCCTGTAAAACGTCTTTGCGGGATGGATGTCCCGATTCCTTACAATCGGTACCTTGAGGCACAAATAGTTCCGACAGAAGATAAAATTGCTGAGGCAGTTATGCAGTTACAGAATTATTGAGATAACCGGTTTTGGAAATTTCCTTATAAACCCTTTAAAATGTAGTTTATTACATCCCGGGCAGAAAAGTCGGTTTTTTTCTTTAGCAGCTTTCTTACAATATCAAGGCGGGAACCAAAGGTTACAATAGCCTTTTCGGTATATCCGTCATCATATTCGGTCGGCATCCCTACCGTAGCGAACAAGGCATTACAGAGACAGCGTTTTCCAGGGGTTCCCTCGTTGACGACACCGTCTTTATTTTCAAACACTTCTGTCTTTTCAGCGGGGCATCGATACCCGATTGAACCATCCTCTTTCTTGTAAAGCTGCCGTAGATAGCCCAGATTACAGATTCTTTTCCGGCTTTCAAAGATAGACTTTTCGGAAATTGTATCGATCAGGCGCATTACTTTGAAGGGAAATCCTGTGGGGGATGCATTTGGGTCTGTGCAGACATGGCTTTTTCCACGCATGACTGTTTCGATAATCCGTTTTTTCAGCTCGGGGAAAATACCTGACTCTCTGCAGAGAGCAAAGGGTGACCCCACCTGTATTCCCGCTGCCCCGGAAGCCAATGCGGATTCCAGTTGTTCAGGTTCACCGTAAGAGCCGGCCATCCAGAAGGGAACTCCCAGTTCTTTTAGTTTTTCCGTATTTATCTGATCCCGGCTGCCGTAAACCGGCTCTCCTGATTCGTCCAGAACCATCTTCCCGCGTGGAGGAGCATTGTGTCCTCCTGCTACATGGCCTTCAATAATTAATCCATCTATGGGACCGGTAGCTTTTTTTGTCATGAGTGACGCTAAAAGGTTGGACGATACTATGGGAAGAAATTTGGGGAGTTTAAGGGACGGCAGCTTTTTCCCGAACAGGGATGACGGGTCAAAATGAGAGAAGAAGCTCTCATTTTTTTCTGTGTTTTCTACAGTTAGTCTTAAATTAGCCGGAAGATTCTTTGCCAATTTTTTTAATATACCTGGAATTTCCAATGGAATCCCGGCTCCGACAATCACATAATCAATTCCAGCCAGAAGGGCCCCGTACAGTGAAGAAAGATTTGGAAGCTGTAATTTTTCCAGATAGTTGATCCCGACAAAACCGGCTTGTCCCTCTTTAGCCAACCATGTCTCGGAAAAATTGGCAGCTACGTTTAATGCATTGAGGCTGTCGTTATTCTTGATGGTAAAAATAGGGCTTCTGGCATAATGGTGTTTTCTTTTAATTCCGCCCGGAACGAAATAGCGCTCCAAAATATGACGGGCGGCATCACGAAAAGGAAAGGAAGCAAGTGCACGCCTCATATGTCCACCGGGATCACCGTCCTGAAGTCTGCGAACTAATACCCCATCCAAACTTGTGCCTGAGATAACTCCGAGTTGTCCGGCGCTGGATACAGCTCTGGCCAACCGCCAGTTTGAGACGCCTATACCCATACCGCCCTGGATTAGAAGAGGATTATTCATGCAGATTCCTTTACACTTTTATTCATAATGAGATAATACGTTAATAATGGAAATATGTAAATCCTGAAAAACCATTTTCCTTTCACACCAATAACGAAATTCGAAAATTTGGTATTGTATGGTATAATATTCCTGCTATGGACACGAAAAAACACAAATTACTGTTTAATATCATCTCTCCAGGATATAATTGGTTTTTTAACAGTCAAAGCCGAAATTATACAAGAACAGTCTCAAAATATTTTGATAAACTTGATGTTCCCCGGGGAGGGCGTATTCTCGATGTAGGCTGCGGTACTGGTGCTTTAACCCATGTTCTTGTTGAGAGAGGATATACTGTAATCGGTGTAGATATTGCCGGAATGATGATGCGGTATGGAATAAAGAGAGGGCTTGACTGCAGGTATGGAAATATCGTTGAAGGTCTTGATTTTGAGGACAACTCATTTGACCTGGTTACATTTGCCTATGTTGCCCATGGTATGGACAGGGAAAAAAGAAAGAAGCTCTTTCTCGAAGCCGCCAGGCTTTCCCGGGGCAAGGTACTGTTTCATGACTATAGTTCCCACAGAAGTATAGTAATTGATATCATTGAGTATCTGGAAGGAGGCGATTATTTCAACTTTATCCGTACCGGCCTCTCTGAAATGCAGGATGCATTTAAATCTGTTGAGGTTGTCAGATTGAAGAAACACAACAGCTGGTATATCTGCACCATTTGAGCACTTTTCCGGTGATATTTCTTCTCTATCACTAATCTACTGTTCCCACACTACCGCATGCAATTACGCGCGCTGCAATTACGCCGGTCTTTTCTATTTGCTATTTTGATGAGAACTACTGTGCTGCCGGCATCCTCTGCGGGAAGTGTTGGATAAAGAGTAGTTTGCTTCTATATATGCAAGTCCCGTTTTGGGTAAAAAATAAAAGTTCCTGCCATGC
>JAGLNY010000082.1 GCA_023139255.1 Spirochaetales bacterium | reverse complement strand
ATGCAGAGGATCATGGGTGTAATCTCCTTTTTAATTGGCAAATATGGGTATAGAGCTGCTGGAAAAGCTGCTGTTTTGTTTTGGTATGCGACAATAAGTTCCCATCCGCATCATATATGGATGCTGCATGATGAAAATCCTCGGCTCCGGCCCCGATCTCCCCCAGATCATTGTGAACCAGGAGATCACAAATACCGCTATGCAGAAGTGCCTGAACAGCCTGGTTTTGCTCATCAGGATCAGTGGTATTGGTTAATTTAAAACCGACTAGAATAATACCTCCTCCACAGGCATATTCCCGGATTCTCTTCAGTATCTTATGATTTCTCCTGAGCCGGACTATCATAGTCTCTGATTCAGAAGAGAGTTTCCCTTGTACGCCGGCAGGGACAGATTTTCCATCCGGAGTTTCGATTGATTCAGGCGAATAATCGCTGACTGCTGCAAGGTGGATGACAGTATCTATAGTCTGATCATTTTTCAGGATATCCTGCAGCCGTTTATCAAGGTCTGAAAATGTCCGGTATGGGATAAGGGTGATGTCGCCATACGTAGTTCCCGGGGTCGCTGTTCTGGGTAACACTGCATGGTATCCATGCAGCAGGACTACATCTGATCCTTTTGCAGCCAGGTACGCAGCAAGTCCTGCCCCGGTTCGGCCCGTTGAGAAGTTCGTGATATAGCGAACACCATCCAGAGGTTCTTCCGTTCCCCCCGAAGTAATCAATACTTTCATAATTCCTGAAAATACTCCCCTATCATCGCCTGAACTATTTCCGGCTCCATCAGACGTCCAGTACCTATCTCCCCGCATGCGAGGAGTCCAGGTTCAGTTTCCAATAATCTAGCACCCCATCCGGAAAGAATACTGAGATTCTCACGGGTTGCCGGGTTCTCAAGCATCTGGTTATTCATTGCTGTTGCTATCCAGTACGGGACCTGAAAATTGTTTGCAAGGAATATTGCGCTAACCAGATCCTCAGCCAGTCCCATCCTCAGCCGGGCAATGGTTGCCGCGGAGGCGGGATACAGGAGTATTATATCAGCCCACTTGGCCAGTTCGATATGTTCTATTTCTGACGAATTGGCAAACATTTCTGTTTTAACTGGTTTCCGGGTGATTCCCTCAAGAGCTGCCGGTCCGATAAACTGAAGCGCCGACTCTGTGGCAACACACTGCACCTCATGCCCTTCCTGTACAAGAGCTGAAGCAAGGGATGCTGCTTTGTATGCCGATATGGAACCGGACAGGCAAATCAGTATATGTTTCCCATCTTTTTTTTGATTATCATCTTTCAACATTGTCAATCAACCTCACATTTCCAAGATATACAGCAGCTAACAGCCGCTTTTTCGATTCCCGGTCCTCAAACTCTTTCAGATACTCAACACGGAACCCCTTCCCCTCCAGGGTTTCACGCATTTCAGCCACTGTCATTTCGGAAGATATAATTTTATAGAGCCACGGGGCTATTCTTCTTTCATCCGGAGTAAGGTTCTCATTTCGAGAGCTGAGGGCAAGTCCCGAATCAGCCCTTACCGTTGGACAGGGAACTATATCTGTTTCCATAAAAAACGCCTCTGCCATTCTGCGTAACAGGACAAGCTGCTGCCAGTCTTTTTCCCCGAAATAGGCACGATCCGCATGTGTCAGGTTCAGCAGCTTCGTCACTACTGTCAGGACACCGTCAAAATGACCGGACCTGAATTCACCACAGAATTCACGGGATAATTCCTGCTCCACGACTTTATAGGTGTAGTTGTCGGGATACATACTGCCCTGTGCCGGATAGAGAAGCATATCAAGCCCGGCAGCCTCAAGTGCAACAATATCATCATCCCAGGTAACCGGATAATTTTCCAGGTCTTCCGGGTTGTCAAACTGGGCGGGATTAACAAAGATGCTTGTGCAAGTGATGTCATTTTCTTGTTTGGATTGATGAATGAGGCTGAGATGCCCTTCATGCAGGGCACCCATGGTCGGAACAAATCCGATACTTCTGCCAGCTTGTCTGTGTGTGGATGTCTGCTGCTGCCACTCTAACGGATTCCGGATAATCTGCATTATTTATAACTCTCTTTTCTGGACGGAAATGTCCGGGCAATAACATCCTGATGATACTGGTCCAGGGCTTCCCTGATCAGGTTTGCTCCTTCGAGGTACCGGCGTACAAATTTCGGGTCTTTGCCGGTATTCATTCCCAGCATATCCTGAAGAACCAGAACCTGCCCGTCTACTCCGTTTCCCGCCCCAATCCCGATGACCGGGATGGAAAGACTGCCCGATATCTCTTTAGCAAGTGAGCCGGGAATACATTCCATGACAATTGCAAAACATCCGGCCTTCTCCAACTGCAGGGCTTCTTCTTTGATCATGAAGCGAGTCTGGTCTTCCTTCCCCTGTACCTTGTAACCGCCTAACTGGTTAACCGACTGCGGGGTCAGACCTAAATGGCCCATTACCGGGACACCGGAATCCACTATATGGGCTATGGTTTTCAGGTTTCCCCTGGCGCCTTCAAGCTTAACGGCATTAGCTCCCGCCTGCATAAGCTGTCTGACATTTTCCAATACTATATCAAGGCTGACGCGATTTGAGAGAAAAGGCATATCCCCGATGATAAATGCATCCGGGGCACCTCGGCGGACGGCAGCTGTGAGTGGTGCCATCATCTCAATTGTGGCATTGATGGTTGATTCATACCCATGCATAACCATAGACGCGCTGTCACCTACAAGTATGCAATCCAGTCCTGTTTCCGCAATTATAGCGGCACTCCAGCTATCATAGCAGGTAATCATGGAGATGGGTAATCCTTGTTCTTTTCGGGTGATAAATTCTGGTGCTGTCATATGGTACCTGTCCTTCGGATCAAGTCCTGTGTAATTTGCGTGGATCCCCGTTTAATGGACAGATTCTTTCCTGGTCGGTGTGCCGGGAGTCTATCGGACTCCTTGTCATCACCGCCTGTAATCTTTTCCCATGAAGACCCCTTTCGCTTAATAAGATAATAGTCTTGAGTATACCCAGGTGTCAAGTCTTCACAGCGTTTCTTCCGTAAACTGTCGAGTGGAGGCGTTATCTACTCGAAGTCCATGCCCTCCTTACTTATTGCGCTTTCTTTCCGGACAAACCCAACGCGATCTTTCTTATCCAAAGACTTTGGTTTGACACAGAGGAATATCAATAGGATTCCTATTCCGGAAACACTCAAGATCCCGCAAAGGACATAGGTAAGAATTGTTTCAACGCTCAATATTGAACCTCCATACTATTTTGTTCAAGTACTCATCTTGAGAATCCTATACAGTAGGCAGGGATTCGAACCCTGCACCCCATTAAACTTTTTAGGATCTGATCCTCCAGGCAATTGCAGGAACCTGCCCTGCTGTCTCATCAAATATGTCTACCCTTCCATCACTACTGTACCCAGTCTTTCCCGGTGTCACTCATTACTCACAGATAGAGTTCTGGATTTACAGAGAGTTTTCCCTTCTCCCTGATTCGGTGGTTTATGATTGTTTTTCTTTTTCCCGTTCAAGCTTTTCTTTGATGGCCTCATGAATCCAGTCCTGATAAAGCATTCCTTGCCCAGATGCCAAACTTTTTGCTTGGTTATGAATATCAACAGGTACATAAGCACCAATTTTGAATCTTTGCACATCTTTTGTACTCTTCATGTTGGTATATTAAGATCTTATGTACTTTCTGTCAAGTGAATATTAACTTTTTATTGATATTGATGTACAATAGTACTCTTCTACTTTTTTGGAGGGTGTAGAATGCTGTATATTATGGCTGAAAATGGATTTTGGGATAGAGTACAAGATTTACTACATGGAAATTCGCTTCGCTGGCTATCCCGTGAAGTAGGCCTGAATCAGTATACACTTCAAACTTCAAAAAACAGAAATACGGTTCCGAAAGCAGATACTTTACAGAAAATTTCTGATATTTATGATGTCTCCGTAGAATGGCTTCTCAGCGGTGATGAGAACTACAGCGAAAAGGATACGCTTACGAGAGAACCAGGTTCACTTTACCATGTCCCCTCAAAAACCTTTAGCAAGCATGATGCAGCAAGTAATGAGAAAATCATCTATTTACCGGTACTCTCTCAGAAGTTATCAACAAGGCACGGCGCAGAATTGAGGGAAGAAATTGGGACTGGAGAGTACATCCCGGTAATGAAACGGCTAGTGGCTGCCTATGATAGTAAATCGCTTCGGGCTGTTGAGGTTTCCGGTGATTCCATGACCAATATTAACTTGATGAATGGGGATATTGTTATATTCTCACAGGATTTTATTGCAGGAAACGGAATATATGTTATTTCAGTTGATGGCGAGGCATTCGTAAAACGATTGGAAATAGATAAGTTTCAGCGTGTAATAAAAATACACTCAGAAAACATCAAGTACCCTGAACCAAATATTGTCCCGTTTGACAATGAAGTGATGAAAATTGAGGGAAAGGTAGTTGCCTGGTTTCACTGTCATCCGTACTAGTACACTGTACAGCTTAAAGCATAGGATTCTTACTTGTAGCCAATAGGCGTCTACTGCGTCACCATAGCTAGCTATGGTTTCGTTTTCTTTCTTGTATCCATCTATTGGATCCTGCGTAAGAACCTGTAAGTTTAAACTGTACAGTGCACTGGTGCGTTCAGCGAACTAAATGAAATCGCGGCCGAAATATCCGGGGAAATGAAAAATTAAGGAACCGATAATGAAAGAGAAAACTCACGAAGTTGATTTTTGTGTAATCGGCGGGGGGATGGCGGGATTGATTGCCGCAGTTTCTGCCGCCCGTAAAGGAATAAAAACCGCGCTGATTCATGACCGGCCGGTACTTGGCGGCAATGCATCCAGTGAAATCAGAATGTGGATCTGCGGAGCCCATGGGAAAAATAATCATGAAACCGGGATTTTGGAAGAGATTCTCCTCGAAAACTCCTACAGGCAGACCTATCCGAGCTATTCGGTGTGGGACAGCATTCTTTGGGAAAAGGCACACTTCCAGGAAAACCTTCTGCTGCTGTTAAACTGCAGTGTCAATCACGTGGAGAGTGCCGATAATCGCGTGAAATCGGTTAAGGGATGGCAGATGACAACCGAGACCTGGCACACAATTACGGCTGCCATGTTTGCCGACTGTACCGGCGACGGCACCATAGGGGCGATGGCCGGCGCTGAATATCGCATCGGCCGTGAAGCTGGTAATGAACATGGAGAATCAATTGCCCCTAAGAGAGCTGACAAACGAACGATGGGGCTTTCCTGTCTTCTCCAGGTACGGGAAACCGACCGGAAGCAGGAATTTATTCCCCCGGTATGGGCATATACATACAAATCAGATGACGACCTTCGAGGACGTGACCATACATTAACCTGGCATCAGAACTTCTGGTGGCTTGAGGTGGGTGGAATGGAAGATTCAATACATGACACCGAAACAATTCGAGATGAACTCCTCAAAATCGGTTTTGGTATTTGGGATCACATCAAGAACTACGGCGATCACAGTGCAGATAACTGGGTGCTCGACTGGCTGGGCTTTCTTCCAGGAAAACGGGAGAGCCGCCGCTTTGTCGGTGATCACATACTGACACAAAATGACATTGAAGCCGAGGGGCGTCACTTTAATGATATTATTGCCTATGGCGGATGGACAATGGATGATCATTTCCCGGAAGGGTTTTATCGGGAAAAGGCGGGAACCATTTTTCACCCAGCCCCATCACCCTATGGAATACCCTACCGCTGCCTCTATTCGGTTAATATCGAAAATCTCTTTTTTGCCGGGAGAAATATAAGTGCGACCCATGCTGCAATGAGTTCGACCAGGGTCATGGCAACCTGTTCTATCCTTGGTCAGGCAGCAGGTACTGCCGCAGCAATCGCAATTCGTAATGAAACAACACCGCGAAGAGTCTATGAAAAGCACCTTACAGAATTAAAGAATACCCTCATGGAAGATGACTGTTATCTTCCATTTACAAGGCGGCAGGCTAACGACCTTACGACCGCCGCAATAATCAGCTCTTCCAACAACGGAAAGGCCGAATACATACGTAACGGTTTCGACAGGATTATCGGAGAGAATGAGAATGCCTGGACCGCGAAAATGGGAGACTCAATAGAGTTTATCTGGGATGAGCCAGCGATGATAGAAAAAATCAGGATCGTGTTCGACAGCGATCTTTCCCGATCAACCCGTAATATGGTCCCTAACTACAAGCTTGATATCGAACCCTTCAGTGTACCGGAAGAGCTTGTAAAGCATTTCCGAATGCAAATACGTGATAATGCGGGCAATTGGGTGGATCACGTGGTTAAAAAAAACAATTATCAGCGTTTGGTCTGGGTATCGATGCACATAAAAACTAGCGGCATCAAAATTATCCCGGTGGAATCCTGGGGGAACGAAAACGTACGCATCTTCGCTATCGATGTGTACTAACTCAACAACCCTTATACAGCCTATTCAGACTGCAATACTTGATAAAGCGTTTCCTGTAATGTATCGATTGAGTAAGGCTTAACGGCAACTCCTTTAAACCCGTAATCTGCATAGTTTGCCACAATAGGATTCTCAGCATACCCGCTGGAAACTATAACTTTTGCGTCAGGATCAATCTCCAGAATGCTTCTCACAGCCTCTTTGCCGCCAATCCCTCCGTGTATTGTAAGATCCATAACAACAGCACCAAAAGGTTCCCCGTTCACCATGGCCTCACGATACCGGTCTACTGCCTGCTGCCCGCCTTCTACAGTCTCAACAGAAAACCCGATTTCCCGAAGAAGTATGGAGACAATTTCACGAATAGCTTTTTCATCATCCATTACCAATATGGTTACAGCATGATTTAGCGGTTCATTTTTTGTCTTGATTAGCGCAGGTTCTTTTTTCTGCTGTCCATCAGAAGCCGGGAGATAAAACGTAAAAGTGGTGCCGTAGTTGATTTTTGAATCAATATGTATAGATCCTTTATGCTTATGAATTATGGAATAGACTGTAGCCAACTCCAGGCCGTTACCTGTTTGTTTAGTGGTAAAATATGGGTCAAATACTCTATTGAGAAGCTTATTCGGAATACCCATCCCCTCATCACGAATTGTAACTTTTATGTACTTCCCGACGTTGAGACCAGCGATTGAACTATCCGCTATTTTTACGTTCTCAAGCGTTACAAACAAATGTCCGCCATCAGGCATTGCCTCTTTTGCATTTATCGTGAAATTCGAGAAAACCTGTTCTATCTGCCCTTTGTCAACTCCAGCTATCCATAAGTTCTCGTCCTGTTGGAATACAGGCTTAACTTTACTGCCTATACGCCTGAACTTGTTTTTATATTGTTCAACTGGGATCTCTGCTTCTCCGAGAATCAAATAGCCGTTTTTATGTAAAGATCGATACAACTTATTAAAAACGAACTCCTGATACTCCTGATTAAAATAAATCAGAACATTACGACAGAAAACAATGTCAAAATCACCAAAAACACTCTCCGGTGGAACAAAACTTTTTTTATCGAGCAAATCATATTTTGAAAAACTCACCATTTTCTTTATTTTTTTTGAGATGCAGTAATAGTTTTTTTCTAACGCAAAATACTCACTTACCAATCCAAACTTGATATCTTTCAGTGATTCTTTTTGATAATGACCTGTTTTTGCACAGATGAGTGCAGTTATATCAATATCCTAAATTCCCGCAAAAGTTA
>JAGLNY010000081.1 GCA_023139255.1 Spirochaetales bacterium | reverse complement strand
AAACCTCCTATAGAAATATATACTATCATCCCGAATCCCGGGATGCTTAGTTTTCAATTAGCCTTTCAATTAACCCTTGAGCGACCCAATCATGACACCTTTCACAAAGTAGCGCTGAAAAAAGGGATAAGTGCAGACAATCGGGAAGGTGACTATCATCAGGACCGCCGCCCTGATGGTTACGGGTGCATATTCCAATTCTTCCATTGCCATAGCCTGCTGCGTAACATCAGCAGTAGCCATTACAGAGTCTATAAGCACACGACGCAGAACCTCCTGTAACATACGGATCGGGGGCCTTTGGATATATATCATCGCATCAAACCAGGCGTTCCAGTGGGACACCATCGACCAGAGAGAAAGAGTGGCGATAATCGGCATGGAAACAGGTATGTATATCCAAAACAGGATGGTAATGTCGTTCGCACCGTCTATCCGGGCGCTCTCGGCCATCTCTTCAGGAATGGACATCATGAAATTTCGCGCTATAATAAGCGAAAAGGCCGCGGCAACGGGTGGGAGAACGAGTGCCCAGATTGTATTCATCATTCCAAGTGACCGGATCAGCAGGAAAGAGGGTATAAGTCCCCCGGAGAAAAACATGGTGAATACTACTAAAAAAGTCCAGAAATTGCGGTATGGCAGATACCGCTTTGAGAGCGAGTAGGCCATCATGATGGTGACGGAAACTGAAAAAGCGGTCCCAAGGGAGGTCCTCAGTATGGTCCAAAAGAAAGCTTTGATAATAGACCCGCCCAATAAAACACGCCGGTATGAATCTAATGTAATATTGGTAAAATTGGGGATGAGGTGCAGTCCCTTTTTCGTAGCATCAGTCTTAGTACTTATCGAAAGTGTAAGCTGATTTAAAAAAGGATAGAGAACTGTTATACAAAAAAGTATAAGCAAGATAACGATAATCGTATCGAAGACTCGATCTCCGAAGCTCTTTTTCATAGTAGACATATATTATTCCCTTTCCTTTACCACAATGTGTTTTCTGAGAAGCTTTTAACAAACCGGTTGGTGAGCAGAAGCAACGCAAACCCAACGACATTCTTGGTGAGACCGACTGCCGTGGCAAAACTGAACTGCATACCCTCAAGCCCGATTCTAAATACATAGGTATCAATAATATCAGCTGTCTCATATACTGCCGGATTGTAAAGATTGAATATCTGGTCGAACCCGCCCTCCAGGATATTACCGACCCTAAGTATAAAAAGGATTACTATAACCCCGGAAATCGATGGAAGTGTGATGTTCCATATAAGCCTGAACCGACCTGCCCCATCGATAATGGCCGCCTCATAGAGCTCAGAATTGATCCCGGTAATGGCCGCCAGATACACAATTGTCCCCCAGCCAATCCCCTTCCAGATCCCTGATATTATCAGTACCACGATAAACCCCTCCGGGTCTGCAAGAATCAGGGGGGGAACTGCATCGAAAAATGAATAGAGAAACCCGACCAGCCCGGAAGACGGGGAGAGTACCTGTTTAATCATTCCCGCAATTACAACCCAGGAAAGGAAGTGGGGCAGATAGGAGATAGTCTGTGTAACCCTTTTGAATCCGCCGCGCCGAATCTCATTTAACATAAGCGCAAGTATAATGGGAGCCGGGAATCCCAGGAGAATACGGAGACCGCTGATCTTTAAAGTGTTAAGAAGTACCCTGAAAACACCGGAATAGGTAAACAGTTGTCTGAAATACTTAAGACCCACCCAGGGGCTCCCCAAAATCCCGTCCCTGGCCACAAAATCCTTAAACGCCAGGGTAACGCCGTACATCGGGAAATATCGGAAAACGAGGTAAAACAGAAGTCCGGGAACCATGAGAAGGAACAGGTATTTCGTTCGATGGAATGTAATAAGTTTCCTGTTTAACTTCTGCCGAAAAAGTTCGGTCTGGTTTTTTTTAGTCTCGGATTCGCCTGATCCGGTTTCTTTTAGTGTGCTTTTTAAATCAGAATAGCTCAATCGAACCCCCAACGTTTTTTTCTTTATTTATTGTAACTTTACAATGCCGTGTACGACAACACAAGTTACAACGGTACTCAATTTCATCCCGGATACGAGTACTAAAATACTCGTATCCGTAATGTGCATGTTTGTTTTTTGCACTATCCTTCGAACGCTATCCTTCGAACGACAAGTTTTCTTGTGTACATCCATCCTTACATAAACTATACTTCTCATTGTGGCATCCGTTTCTTGTATGTAGCGCGCTTACGCGTAACCTTTTCATATTGTTTAAAGAAAGGTTTATGAAAAATGAGAGAATTTGAGCCGGTAGATTGATGATTAAAAAACCATGGGGTTATAATAGAACGGTGAAGTCGAGTAGAAAGGTAGTAAATAGAGTAAAAGGTTTTATCAGCCGACCCGGGCTGTGCTGGTTCTCTCTCGCAGTTTCCCTTTTTTCAAATCTGATCGCTTTACTCTCCTTTCGCTCTCTGTTCCCCGGGTACTCTACCCTGGATGATATCGGCCTCTATTTTGTCCTCTATCTCAACGTATCAACTGTTCTGGTTGTATCCCTGTTTTTTGTCAGAAGGCTTCTGCTATCCCGGATAATGATCGCTTTCCGTGTTGCCCTGCTCACCGTTGTGGTCAGCATCAGCCCGTTGAACACAACGGTAGGGATACTGTTGGTATCCCCGCTTATCATTGAGATCTGCATCTATGAGCGCTACCCAACCAATCTTATCATATCCTGCGGTATATCTCTTTTATTCCTGGTTTTTGCGAAAACCAGCGTGAACTCAACCAGTTTCGCCGAGAAAATACTTCGGTTCGTAAACTACCTGTTGTATATCCCACTGCTGTCATTCGCATTCAGTCTGTTAATGAAGTACCGCGAACAGCAGTTAACGTACCAAAATCAAATTAAAAGGCTCAAACTTGCGGTAAGCAGACTCGCTACCGCAAATCTCGGATACCAGGAATACGCGAGCAGGGCTGAACAGGTTTCCATGCTGGAAGAGCGAAAACGAATAACCCGGGAAATCCACGATGTAATCGGTTATACGATGACCAATAACATCATGATGATAGAAGCTGCTTCTGACATGATACGCCGTGACCCCGACCAAATCTCATTACTCATGAAAACCGCTCGTGAAAATGCCCAGAATGGCATGGAAGAAATCCGGGACGCCCTCCACTTGCTCCGTGCCCAGGAGGTACCGCGTAATACGGGCGTCGATGCCCTGATAAAACTGGTCAAAACGTTCGAAAAAGCAACTGGTGTAAAAGTCCGGCTGGAATTGGGCAATACACCCAGGAAGTTTTCTCTCGAAGTAAATTTCGTCCTGTATCATCTCATCCAGGAGGCTCTTACCAATTCATTCCGGCACGGGAATGCAACAAAAGTACGAATAATCTTCTGGGTTTCCCATTCTATACTCTGTGTTACTGTTTGGGACAACGGGCACGGTTCCGAACAAGTTGAGGAAGGGATTGGTATTGCCGGGATGAGGGAACGGCTTGAGAAGCTGGGAGGACATCTTGAGATGGCGAATGTGATAGATGGTTTTAAACTTGAGGTGAGAATCCCATTGGAGGCCGCAGGATGAATCAGAAAAATGTAATCCGCGTAGTCATTGCAGATGACCAGGAGCTCTTCGCCCAAAGTCTTCATTATGTCATCGAGGCAAGAGCCGATGATATCAAGATCGTTGATATTGCTGGAAACGGGGAAGAGGCAGTCGCTACAGCCAAAAAGTACAAACCCGATGTCATACTTATGGATGTCAGGATGCCCAAACTCGATGGTGTCCAGGCAACAAAAATAATCCTGGGAGATAATCCCAATATCCGCATCCTCATGTTGTCCACTTTTCAGGATGACGAATATGTGCGCACAGCGATTAAGTACGGCGCGGTCGGCTATCTCTTAAAGAATATTGCACCGGAAAAGGTTATTAAATCGATTCGTGCCGTACATTGCGGAATCGTTCAGATTTCCCCTATAATTGCGCAGGCACTCATAAAAGGTGATAAAACACCGGACAAAGATGAGCTCGAAAACGATGATCTCTTCTTTGAACCCCTCACGAACAGAGAAAAAGAGGTATTACAGCTCATCGTTAAATCGTATGAGAACCGCCAAATCGCCATATTCCTGAACGTGACCGAACAAACGGCGAAAAACTATGTCCACAATCTCTACATGAAGTTAGGTGTTTCCAGTAGGATGCAGCTGCTTCGTGTCCTTCAGAAACCAGGATTAATGAAGCATTTTGACTTGAAAAGTTAACAGAATTCTCAAAGCCTGCCCGGGTATGGTCATTGAACGGTGCGGCGAACTCATTGTGCATGGATTTCGGGATACAATCAAAATCATCAAACCAGGGATCCGTTGTGTATATGCCAGTCTGATGTTATTTTCATGTGGATAACCTTCCAGTCATAGTATTATTCCTCTTGATTAGTTCTGAGAAATAAAAATAGCGCTTCACCTTCCTTTATTTCAAACCTGTTTTTTGTACCACGATCATGCTCATACCAAAATTTCCTACCGTCAACTTCAATGCAACTCAAGGAATCACCATAATCTCTACCCAAACAATCTGGTATAACGCCATTTCGCTGTTGGTAACATCCACCCTGTTATATCCATCTTTTACCGCAGACAATGGTACATCAAATCCCGCCATGGTCTTAACAATCGGGTGGATATGTCCGGGAGGTGCGCTTCCCGATTCAGAACATAATTCTCCATTAACATGAACCTCAAGATGCCCAAACTCACACGTACTTTCCTCACCCAGACCAATGAACACCATAACCTTCCCGGCCGCTGGCCGCGGGCCGATGTGTATGTTAAAAGCGGCTGCCTGTCCCTGACTGCACCAAGCCGGAAGCGCATAGACTTCCGGCTCTCCAGGTGCCCAGGTGTCCGAATAGGTAACCACATGACGTCTTGGATGAGCTGTTGCTGTTTTCAGGGTGCCTGCTTCACGAAGGATATGAGAGTAGTCCTCCGGGTTGCTGACCGTTGTAACTGAATCCATATAGTTGAAGAGGTAGATGCGGTTCGCGCCTTTATGAATCAGTGATGCGGCAGTGCCCCGGACCGTCCCGGCACTGTTGGTGAAACCGGC
>JAGLNY010000080.1 GCA_023139255.1 Spirochaetales bacterium | reverse complement strand
TACGGGGCTGTCCCCCAAAAGCTCTTTCCACTGTTCGATGGGCATATCGGTTTCTATGCTGGCCCAGAAAGGCGTAACCACAAGCATGTCAATGAGCCCTTTTTTTGCCCAGGTGACTGCATCCATTCCTAATGCCTTCGCCGTCCAGGGACGTGAAGGGACCCGGGTCCCGATTTGTATTGGGTGGCCGCGGCGCTTGGCATGTTTGTCTGCGAGCCGGCGAACTTCAGTCATGAATGTTGTCAGGATAGGAATGCCTTCTTCCTCGTGTCCGGGACGGAAATGAAACCCAAAACGCATCCAGTCCAGTTCGAGTCCGTCGAAATCGTAGCGTTCAAAAAGCTCCCGGATGAAAGCCATGTGGTAGTCGCGCACGGCCTCGTGTCCATAGTCGAAGGCGCGGTCGGTCAATTTTTTGAAACGGCCGGTCATTCGACGAAACTGCGGATTCTCTTTCCAGAAGCTGCTGTGCATGTAGGAATCCGGGTCATCCACGCTGTGTACATCGTTCATGCGCATAGACAGCCATGGGGAGACGCCCAGCTCCCGGCTATATGCAATCCAGACAGCGTAAGGATCGATGCCCCGTTTATGCAGCAGTAATGTGTTCACCTGCCAGCTGTTTGCACCTGCTTTTTTAGCCGCTTCAGGATCGTCGTGGCCATGCCAGATGGGATCCCATACATCGCTGGCGCAGCTGGTACACATGGAGTTCGGGGAAAAAAGCAACTGCCTCACCTGCGTGCCTCTCACGTAGTTATCCACCATCTGTTTGAGACCATCGATGGTCATCTCATCTTCGGTTCGCTCCCCGAATCCAAAAAAGTGGCCGTTGTCTTCATTCAAGGCAAGATAATACTTCTCTTCCCCTGTTTGTTTCGCGGATTTCATATTTTATACTCCCCTCTTTTAAAGTTGTTTTCTGTGCTCATCGCTATACAATCCGATTTTCTCAATCGGTATTCTTTGGAACCCGAGTTCATAGGCCGGAGAATCATTACTTAATTGAAATCTTTTTTCTGCAACATCCTCAAAACCAGGATTTTCTTTCAGAAATTTATTCCCTTTCATTCTTTTTATAGTCCCGGCATGGCCAAAGTTAAATGTCTGGAAATCATTTGATTGATCAGATTCCCGGCTCTCTCTCAATAATACCGGGTCACCAATCAGGTTATCCTTTACTTCCACTATAGTAAAATCGAGTTTGTCATACAGATCAATAAATCTTCCGCCAAAAGAGACATTACGAAGGACCCTATTATTTTTCGCCACGGCCGGATCATCATGATAAAGCGTTAGCAGTTCCGGATATTTCTCGCTGTACGGTGACTGATCAAAATTCATATCATCCATTCTCTCGAATAGCGTATTGATAAAAAGCTTGCTTTGTGTATCAAAAAAGAACTTTGCCCAGCTTAAGCCGCGGGCATCAACCTGGACAGAAAGATCACACTCTACAAAAATATTATTTTCAACAAGATTATCCCTTCCCCCGCCAATGAACGCAGCCCGTCCTGCCTGGTAAAAAACGTTGCCGAATATTGTAGTACCGCTTGCAAAATCATCAAGATAAACCGCGTTAACACCAAGAAACCCCGGACCATAAAGATGATGGAAATAGTTGTAGCGAATACTATTACCGCGGCAAGTCCAGTCCCTCCCAATATAAAAGGCACCTACATCACCGGTTTCTTTGGCGATATCATGTATTTCGTTAAATTCAAGGATGTGTTCATTCCCGCTAAAAAGCACACCGGCATGCGGCGAATCATGAATATGGTTATGAGATAATCGATTGCCCACACCCTTCATACTAATTGCCGGGCTGTATGTACGGAAAACTCTTCCGAAATTGTGGATATGGTTGTTCTCAGCATAATTGTTTGCCGGTACTAAAGTCTTACGGTCGCCGCCGCCCAGAGAAATCCCGCTGCCGGCAATCCCATTAATATCGCAGCTAAGAATCCCATTATTTTCACCGCCGTCAATAATCACCGCCATGTTGCCAATATTTCGAAACACACAACCGGCGATTCTATTACTATTACCACCGCTGATTTTAACTGCTGTCGTCCGGGAACATTCAAAGGTAATATCTTCAATACTAACATGCGCAGTATTTTCCAGGACAAACAAAGGTTTTTCCATAATCGAAATAGCAGCTTTCCTCTTGTTAATACCTTCGGGACTCTGTTCGGGCGGCCAAAAATACAGCTTCCCATTTTTCCTGTCTATATAATATTCACCGGGAGAATCCAGTTCTTCGAGAATATTGAGAAAATAGAACCGCTGCCCTTTCGTATAACCATAATTATTATACGGTACTGCCGGATAAACCTCTTTTTTTACCGTGTCAATTTTTTCTATTCTTTCATATTTCTCCGCCCAATCCCATGACCAATAACCATGCATCCAGATATCATCTGTCATTTGCCAATGTTCCGGCCGATCGCTTTCATAGGCAAACCTGCCATAATGTTTTCCCACCGGAATGTCAAAACGTGTATGAGGGAAATTTCCTTCATACATGAGTTCCGGCCCGAATTGCGGTACATCAGAAATTTCCAGCCAGCCCTTATTTGGGTAACGGGCCAAGGTCATGGCTTCATCGTTATAAAACAATTCCGCCGCCAGCGGTTTACCCGAATCAAATGCTAAATTATCAGATATATCCAAATCCTGCACATCACAAACCAAGATTGAATCATGGCAAGCTTTATTAATTCGTTTTAAGACCTCAGCATCCTTGATTTTCGTAAAACCAGATATTTTCTTTCCCCCTGAAAAAATTACCCGCTCACCAGGATAGGAGCACCAGGTAATGGGAGCATTTTTTTCTCCCGAGTCTTCCGTGGTCAATTTGAGTGTTTCTGAAAATGAATAATATCCCTCACGTACGTACACAGTAACGCCGTCTGCAGGCAGTTCATCCATCTTTTTTAATTCACGAATTGCCCCCTGTGCTTTTTGGAAAGTCGCAAAGGGACCGTCAGTTCTCTTTATATTCGGTTCGGCTAATGTTCCCGACCAACTATCATTCCCCGAGGGAGCGATAAATAAGGCATTATTTTCTATCTTCATTGTGCAACCTTTTTTCCTAAAAACAGCGCTTCAACAGCTTTTAATATTGCCTTATCATCCGAAAAAGAGGAGTAAACAGCTCGGCCAAGTATATTGTTAAGAGTTTCGATAGTTTTTCCCGATAGTGACCGGCCTGTGCCGTCAAGCAGGTTACAAACTAAAATCGGCATCGGTAACACCGCAATTAAATCAGGCAAATCATAATCAAGCAGAATGTCCGGTACAAATGTATCGGCACCCCAGCAGTATTTTTCAGTTTCCAGTAATGCTTTGAAACTAACCAGGGAATCCCAAATGACAATACCTTTAACATTTCCGTCAATAAGGGCAACATGCAATGCTGCAATTGCCGCCTGACCACAGCCGGTAATGATAATATTCTCATTATCAACTTCCGGACGACTTCGCAGATATGCCAGGGATGATAATCCATCCCGGATTCGCATGGCCATGAGGGAATCACCCAGCGCGGCACCGGTGTAAGCCAAATAACGATCCACTGAGCCCCAGCCGGCAACCTCATACGGATACAACGCCGGTTCTGTATCTCCATAACCGCGCAGATCAACACTCAGCAGATTGCGGCTCACGACAGAATCATTAATAAAGTTGATACTTCCAGCGAGAATACCATTTCTCTGTAACAGCCGGTTGCGATGTGTATCATCAAAATGAAGTATTGAGGGAGCCGGGGTATTATCTGCGATTAGCATTGTTCCTGGTAATTCAATGCCCTCTTCGGGTTTAAGAAGGATTTGCTTCCATTGATGGGTCCAAATTCGGAAAAAACCACCTTCTTGAGTTTCGGGTACTTTTCCTGCGATGCCGTTACCTGCTATTTTAGCGGCAGCTTTGGTAATTTTTTCCTGATTAGCCAGATTAGAAAGTCGTGATTTTTTCAATTTTACAGCAGTATCCAGGGTTAATGAGCGCATATTGACATCTGTACGGGGATAACATCTTAGCTGCCCGTCAGGATTCATCGTAAAAGCACCATCCGGCAGATCACACATAGTGCGTTCAGACTTGCCCAGAAGATGTTTATTCATAAACCGGACAAATGCTCTTGCCTGTTTCAGGGAATAACAGTGTCCTGCTTTATCAATAAAGAATTTGAATTTCCCCCTACCCCCATCACCGGTAATTTCATAAAAACCCTTTACCTGTCCGGCTAAACTGCGAGTATCATCTATCCGGAATACGGTATCTTTTTCCCCGGCCATTAACAATATTGGTTTGGGAGCAGCCGCGCAGAGCAGATCTACTTCATCTATCCCGTCATCATAACGTGCCCGCATATGAGTCTCCGGGCAACCTGAATAGCACTGCGTTATATCCAGATCCGACAAGGCTGTCAGACAGCAGGATGGCCCAATTACGCTAATCCGGTCATCAAGCAGATTTGCCAGTATCGTTGTGGTCCCCCCACCGGAAACCCCGGTCATTGCCACTCCATAACTCATGTCTACATCCGTGCGGGTCCCAAGATAATCGATGCATCGCAGCGCATCAGCAACAAAGTATTTACTCGAGGTTTCACCCGTCAGATAACACCGCACCCCATCGATAAAATGGTCATTGCCCGGCTGTTTTTCACCTTCCTGCCCCGGGGGATCAAAAACAATTGCCAGGTATCCTGAACGGGCAAAGAACTGGCAGGGGAGCTGGTAGCTCCCGAATTGTTTACCGGAATGACCAACCGGGACAACTACTGCAGGAAATGGGGGGCCATAATCAAGCGGAACATATACGCTGGCATTGACCTCCCAGCCAGGGAATGAATCAAATAGTACATTTTCAATCCTGTAACCCTCTTTTTCAAAACTGCTCACCATTTTTGATTTTAGCGGCGCCCCGTTTTTACCTACCGGCAGTTCACCATAAAAATTGCGGGTCACTGATCGTATTGCTTTACAATATTCGTCGATTTTTCCGCTGGCAAGGGCACAGTGCCGCCGTTCTGCGGCTTTTTTCATACATCTCAGGGAACGGGAAATAAGATACTGCCGCAGCATATCCCGCAAATCCATAGATGCCGTAATAGGACTTTGTGAACTCATAGAATCACCCCTTTTTTAATCCAAACCCAATAATCGCCGAGCGAATATTTTTGCTGTCGGGTTGGTTGTTATCCTGCCGGCAAGAGATATCTGACAAATCCTGAATACGCCTTTGCCGTATTTCTTCTCAGCGGCGGCCAGGGTTTTCCCCCACTTCCCGATCCATATCCCGTTACCGCTTGTAAGGATTTCCTCAAAACCGGAAGCCGTAAAATTAGTTTCAAGCAGCGGCGTTACAAAACCGGCCCGGGAGTCATACCAGAATTTAAAGTCATCCGGACTGAACCCTTTAACAAGAGGGTGGCCTGTGTTCCTTGAAACAAAATGACAGGGACTCATTCCGCAAGTTTTTACTTCTATATTACTACCGGCTATTTTATATTTACCCTCAGGCAATTCGACAAAGATTACTGCTGCACCGTTTTTGACGGCTTCGTTAATTTCCTGTTGTCTCCTGGTATATAGTGCATAATCATCAATTAAAATTAATTGACAGCTGTCCGTTTTTACATTGAAGAGGGGTTTGAGATCAAGATTCAACGCTAATTCGGCAGCTTTACCCTGCTTTGATCCTACAATAATTACCTTACCATCTGTAACCGGTCGCGGGACAGGAAATAATTCTATCGTAACAGCCGTATCGTGCAAGCTTTTGCCCTCTTTATCAAATAGTCCCAGGCGAACTGTTGCCAGGCAGCGTCTACCAACTTTTGGGGCGGAAAACTTCACAAACCCCTGGAACTTACTGTTACAAACGGGGATAGATGCTTTCTGCCGACCGGAAAAAACGATATTCTTCTTCATTTCAAGCTGATATTGCAAATAGCAGTCATTATCTGCTTCAACAAGGTCGTTGCAAATCCAGGTCTCTACTTTCACATCTTCGCCGCAGAAAAACTTATACCTGTCTGTTCTCAAGCTGACTATAAGGGGGGTAAGGATATCCCGATAAGTAAAATAGGCCGGCTTGGGTTTACGCCCCACATCCATAATCGTTTTCATCCAGCCGGAGGGAAAGGCGTCGATAAACAGATGAATGGCAATGGTATTCATCCGGCTATCCCGCCGGAACGCCTCAGTCATCATACGGGTTGCCCATCGCTGGTGCTGCTGGCTGGCATCAGCCCAATCTTCCAGTGATTCCTGAGTATCAAACCACATATAGTGAAACTTACCCGTCTGTGCCTGAGGTATTATATCAGGTGACCAGCTCTTTTCCTGCCCGGCATTTTCAGGCAGCCATTTTTTCGGATAATATTTCCGCATAACGTCGGCAAAATCCAATCCCTCAGCCCCGAACTCACCGCAGCCGTGCATCCAGCCGGGTTTGGTTTTCTGCCAGTAGCCCTTATGTAATTTTCCAATATCCAATCCATGGCCGTTATACCAACCGCAATAGCAATGATTATCGGGCAGACCTTCTGTCGGGGGGCAGTAATCCCCATCAACATTTTTAATAACCCGGTCAGGATTCTGAATCCTGACTGCCTCGTTTGCCGCTTTAAAGAAATATTCCAACTCGGGACGCGACAGATGACGATGATATTTCGACTCTCTGTCAAAAGGTTCATTAATCAGGGAAACCATAATGCTACAAGGATGTGAACGAACCAGCTTTTCCATCTCTTCAGTCTGCCGGACAACTTCGCAAAACTGGTTCCTGCGCAGGAACCCAAACAAAGGAAGATCGGTCTGGGTCATCAACCCCAGCCGGTCACAGTATTCATAAATTTCAGGCTGCACCGGCCTTTGGGTAATTCTCAGAAAATTCATGTTACAGATTTTCGCCAATAAGATATCATCAATCAACTGCCGCCAATCCTCTTTGGCTGCACATTGCTGCAGATGGCCCATAGTATTGGCACCGCGTAATCGTATTTCGGAATTATTGAAAAACATCCGGCCTTTGGGGGTGCTATTCTCGTCCAGGACAAAAGTCCGCATCCCGAATTGCCGTTCTGCAGTATCGAAAAGTTCCTTTTCCTGATCGTTATAGAGTTTTACCTGAATTTGATAAAGCCAGGGTGAACTCAAATCCCAGATCCTGGCATCCGGAATCTCAAATTCCGTCCTGATATAATTTATTCCCGGCCCGGCCGGGCCCGGGATCTGACAGGGAAAATCTTCTACTATTGTGTGCTGGAAATTCTGACCATATATTGAAAATGATACATAAATATCATGACGAACCGGGTCACCGTCCCAGATTTCAATCCATGCTTCTGCTTTTTTCAAGCCTGCCAGGGGACGGATAAAAATATCGTGAATAAAGAGTTTTTCGCGGGCTTCGATACTGACATCCTGATAAATTCCCATTCCGGGCGGGCAATGGTGCCAACCGATATCCGGGTCATCATACCCCAATCCTGTTGCGGCATAGATTTTATCACCCTCAAATTTATCGCCGTCATCTCCCCAGGAGTCGTTTCCCATACAGATTGCGTCATTTTCAACTTTGACTACCAGGCAGTTTTCCCCCGATTTTGCGTGAACTGTGAAATCAAATTCAAAAGGGGCAAAAAAACCTTCGTGTGAACCAAGATAAGAACCGTTCATAAAAACGTGCGCTTTGTAGTCAACCGCCTTGAAATGAACAAAGAGTGCTTTTTTTTCCATCATTTCCGATGTCAAATTAAATTCGGTACGATAGTAAGTTACTGCCTTTCCCAGGGGGGCGCCGTAATGCGGGATATCAACCTGCTCCCAGCTGCCATCTCCTTTAAGGACACCGGAGAAATCTTTACGGTCGAAGTCAGTTTCAATCCGCCAGTCAAACTGTTTTATTTTTTTGCTGATACGGGTTGATGGTAATTCCGGCGCAAGGTTTTTAAGATATCTATGGTATTTTTTCCGGTACTTATCCAGTTCCCTGTTTAATTGCGCGGCTGTCTCAATTTTTACCATCGGCTTAAAACTACCGGATGGTTCCGGATTTATAGGTAAAATTTTCCCAGACAACACCGGCGGCAGGTGCTCGGCCAGTTCATGATCTCTCTTCGCTGCCCCGCCAGCCGCGATATCAGCGAAAACATCTCTCTTTTGTTTGTCCTGTTTCTCTGTCATTAATTTTATCCTTTATTCATTGCTTCATACTCATTATAACCCTTCATATTCCCTGAACGCCTTACACATAGCCGCAGTCTTCTTAAGGGCATGACCATGCAAATTTTCGATCAATACCATCAATATCTACCCAGGATTGTTTATCTGCCAGTCTCGTGATATCATTAATCATTCCTCAATACAATCTATCCATACACTAAAACAATAATAGCGCATTCTTAGAAAGAATCAACCTTCCACGTTGATGTTTTTGAAATTTTATTGTATGGTCTTATTGTATGGTTTTGCAGGACAGAAAAAGAGGGGACAGATGATAAACAAATCAAAAAAACCGAAATATTATAAAATAGCGGACGATTTACGTGATAAAATAAATAGCGGCACCGAACCGGATCCTGATTTGCGTATCCGAAAATTGGCGGAAGACTACAAATGCTCTTTATATACGGTGCAGCAGGCAATAGAGCTGCTTAGAAAAGAGGGACTCCTTGAAGTTCGCCATGGAAGTAAAATATCCGTAAAGCCCGTAGAAAATAACGGGATAATTCTGAATTTGCTTCCCGACTGGGAGGAATTTGACAATGTTACATTTGCCAGCCAGCTCTTTTTTGGGGCCACTACCCAGGCCTCGTCTTACGGATGGACAACTGAAAGTTCCATTTACCATAGTCAGGCAGCACTGTTTAACAGGGTAAAGGAGATGAATTTAAAAAAATATAAAGGACTGGTCTGTGGCAATTTGTGTTACGATTTGGTTTTAAATTATTTAAAAGAGAACGATATTAAGGTGGTAACAACTAATCGACATAGTCCATTTGCCGAACTGCCCCGCACGGTCGATGATTTTACGCAGGGATTTGACCTTTTGGTAAAAGAGCTTAAACGTCGCGGGATAAAAAAGCCTTTCATTCTGCCAATGGGGGTTGACGATCCGACTTATGGACCGGCAGCTTCCACTCTTGTTGAAGTTTTCTCTAATCATGGTATCGAATTGCCTAAAAACAAAATTTTGCATCTGGATTATGGGCATTTTTTCTCAAATGAGACTAATTTGATGCTTGAAGGAATATATGGGAAAATTATTAACTCGGATTTCATTTTCACGTTTACCCCGAACATACTCCAACACCTGCTGAAATGGTTCGCGGATAAACAGGTAAATTTAAGGTCTACGACAACCCTGGGAACTTTATCAATCCTGAGCATTCCTTTAACTGAAGCAGATATTATTCTTGAGAGCGATATCCTTGAACATGGCAGGCAAGCCGTAAGGATGCTGCGGAAATGGGATAATTCCAGTGAGGTCCCTGAAAATTCCCCCATCCCCCTGAAACTTAAAGTAACAGCAAAAAACACTAACTAACGGCCTTGCCATCCCAAATAGATATTTGGGGAAATGAATTATAAAAGCCGGTTGGCTCCTTACCGTTTACTTAGCTCTTCGTACACCTCGTTATAATACATAGCGTTCTCAACCGGTGTGTTGGCCGGGATATGATTCCCGACTGCCATAAAAAAACCGGGACAATCCTTGCCAATAGCCATACATCTTTCAACCTCGGTACGAATCTCAGCCTTTGTGCCCAGTAACAGGATACGCGTGTCGGCATTGCCTATTAAGACGTGGGTCTTCCCGTGTTTTTCAGCGATATAGGCCATATCCGTGGTCGGCTCCATAACAAAACCATGAACACCTGTCGCAACAATATCATCCACAAACATCGTGTATGTGCCGTCGGAAGTGTAGATGATCTTCTTACCTGCATCGAGCAGCGGCGCAAAATACTTTTTATAGTGCGGAAAAACATACCGGCGGTACCACTCCGGATTGGCAAAGGGCCCGGACGTCCAGACAATATCATCGTGAATATTGACAACCGCCACATCTGTTTCGGCCAGTGCATCAAAGTACTGCTGAATCCACCGGGCATATCTATTGGTTACCCGACCGAATTTTTCCGGGTCAAGTCCCATTGCCGTCAGCATCATATCCCAGCCGAATATTTCTATCAGGCCGGAGATACAGGTGATATAGATACCGGTTACATTGACGGCATCGGGTGTGAACTCACAGGCTTCCCGGTAGTTTTTCTCAAACCGCCGGACAAGTTCCTTACGATCCTTCTGCCCATATACTTCCAGCGGGTCAAAGCTGAGGACATCTTCGGGTGTCCTGAAAGGACAACTGATCTCATCGCTGTAATCCGAACCCTCAGCCGCGTATTCAGCATGACCCATCTTTGTCCGCAGGTCACCCAGCTCCGACCCATTGATTAAAATATTCCAGAAGTAGTCATAGTCCCATGCCTTGCAGAACTCCTTCCCGGCTGTTCGCTGATCTTTCTCACTACTGGCCTGGCTGATTTCTCTGCCGGTAACCGCTTTGACAAGATCCCAATGTCCATGCGCCGAATATTCGGTGCGCGGGATCCTTTTGGGCATCTCCAGATTTATTGCTGCCCATCCGTCTTCATATGACATAATACACTTCTCCTTGAGGTTCATTTAAAATTATCAATTTTAAAAAACCCTTTTTTGGAATTCATTTCACAGTACCCCTTATTTTAGCTAATGAGTCAAATTCAAGTTTTAAGATGATTGCCTCATTGGAAAGTTCATCGACAGGAATATTCCAGATATGCAGAAAGCTTTTTTTCCTGTCGTGTAAACTTGGCATGAACTCGACTGCAGCCTCAAGAACTTTTCCATTATTCAGGATCGTTGCTTTTTGGGGAAGAATATCGATTGGGTTAAGGATAATCCCGGATCTGTTTGCGTTCAATACATGAACGTAAATAGTATTGTCTTTCCGTGTCAATAAAAGCTCCTGGTTATCCGTAAGGTACGAGACACACTCCGTTTTGTCAAAAGCCTCTTTGGTACTACGGCTCCACTTCCCAAGCTTTTTCAGGATATCAATAGCCTCGGCAGGAAAAGTTCCATCAGGTTTCGGGCCGATATTAAGTAAATACTTGGCTCCCTTTACCAGATGCTTATCAATACTTTTTGTAATATATCCGAATGAATAATAATCTTCATTCCTTCTGTAACCCCAGCTTTCGTGACCAATCGATTCACATGCCTCTGTCGGATATTCATACATACCAAATGCCTGCTTTGAATTATGGGCAAACTCTCTTTCCGGGGTGGAAAAATCCCCCTCACTAAAACCACGGTCATTGATAACAATTCCCGGTTGAAGTTTTCTGATCTGTTCGTTAACGGATTCATCATGATGATTTAAAGACAATTTGTTGACATCCCACCAAAAACGATGAATTTTCCCATAATTGGTGCAGAGTTCCGTGATTTGTTTTTTGACAAAATTTACATATTCCCCCACATCCGGTTCATCCCCATCCTCCGGGGCGGGAAGTTCATAGCTTCTTCCTCTATTAGGATAGTATTTACAATTCATATCGGGTACTGAATAGTAAATACAAAAGGGGAAGTTTTTCCTGGCACAAGTCCCTGCCAGCTTTGCCAAGATATCCTCGCCATATGGTGTGTTGGTAATTTTATAGTCAGTCTGGGCGGTGTCCCACATACAGAAGCCATCACAATGTTTTACGGTAAAACACAAGTATTGCATCCCTGCATTTTTGGCAAGGTCAATCCACTCTTCCGGATTAAAATTAACCGGGTTAAACTGATTCATTAAGGGCGTGTATTCGCTTCTATCAAGACAATTACGGTATTGTTCCTGCTCATGCCAGGCGTTGATAGAATATAATCCCCAATGAATAAAAAGTCCCAATCGGGTATCTAAAAGTCCACTACGTTGATTTTTATAATCCTTCTGTAACATCATCACTACCTCCGATTACATGTTTTACCCCATTATTCAGAATGAGGCAATAATCTCACCAAGCTTATCGGTTATAAAGTTCTTGGTCATCTGTCTCTGGAACCAGATCCTGGGGGCAATTTCCTGACCGATGATTTAACTCTTGCACTACTGCGGGATACGGATGAGTTTTTCTCGTCTCCTTTTATTGACTTGTCCGGGAATTCCTCTGAGCCGGAATTTTCCCGGAGTATGCCGAACCTTGCCCATCAGAAAGTACTTGATATACAAAATTCATTCACTTCACAGGTTCCCGGGAAGGTACAGGAAGAAATTAAACGTTTCTTTTATGCAAAATATCAGGATAAATCAGTGAGTTTGATGGCTGATGAAATACAACAATTCCCTCAAATCACCTTTAAAAGGGGGATAAATCGTATAAAAAGTTGCTGCCAACATTATACAGCAGCATACTCATACCGGCAGCTTCGCAACAACTTTTATAACCCGGCTTGCCCCACCAGTGTTTATACCCGGCATATGGCCATCCTGAGGGTACAGAACCATAAACATGCCGGAATACATGGTGATAAAATTTCCTTCTCCGTTGTAGAAAACAGCATCTGATTCTGCATCATAAGCCCTGGTAATCTGAAGTTCCGAAATTTCCTTATACCCGATCAGTTCTATTCCGGAAACGATATACTGTAAATCAATATATTTTCTATGTGCTTCCCAAACACCTTCAAGAACAGGCTTTGTTTCATATTTCTGGATCATGAAAAATGCTTCAGTTCCCGGAACTTCATAGCGGCCCGGATCCACGCCAGCAAGATCCATGTTTTTCAGTACATGTATCACTTGCTGTAAGTCGCTGTTTGCTGTTACGTACTGTTCAATATTTTTGAAATGGTCAAGTATCATAATTGCTCCTTTATTAAAACAGGAAGACTCTATCTTCCCGGGAAATACTGCATCAATAATATTATGTAACTATATCATAGATCAATATTTCCTGGTTTTCAGCCAAAATGTTTTTTAGTTTTTTCTTTGCCTCAAATAAATGAGAGGCCTCTAAATGAGCTGAAAAACAATTTTCCGATTCCCATTCCTCAATAAAAGTAAAAGATGTTGGATCTGTTTTTTTCTGCAGCAGCTCAAATCCTGTACAGCCCTCTTCTTCTCTACTTTTATTCATTAGATCTATGAGTATCTCTTTTAACAAATCCTCTTTCTCTGAAAGTGATTGAAAATTCGCAAGGACCTTTAAATTTTTGCTCATAGTAACCCCCTTCTTTATTATAAGATTGACAGTTCCTTGAAATAATTTCAAAAATCGAATATTTCGAAAATTTGTCTTGATCCATGCTTTATTATCTAATAATTTATTGTTATAACATTATAAACTATATATAAAAGATTTTTATATAGTTTCTCATAAATTATTATATAATTATTTAGCAGGATAGGAGATTTTTTTACTATGTTTGATATTATTATCTATAACGCCAGAGTTTTTCATAAAGGTACATTCATCAGTAATGCCGGGATTGGCTTAGAAAACGGGAAAATCACCTGTATTGATTCTTCTGATGTCATCTGTAATCTTGATGCAGCAGAAAAAATTAACCTGTGCGGCGAGATTCTTGCTCCCGGATACATTGATCTTCATATTCATGGATTGTTGAATTATCTGGTCGATAACGGAAAAGATGATCTGGAAAAGATTTCAGCCAATTTACCGCGATTCGGTACAACCTCCTTTCTTCCTACAATTATTCCACACCCGCTGGAAGAAGAAGTTTCATTCTTACACTCTGTAGCACAGGCTAATACCCCGGGAGCTGAATATCTTGGTTTTTTCATTGAAGGTCCATTCCTTGCCAAAACCGGGGCAATACATCCTGACGCACTTGTGGATAAAACACCTGAAAGAGTTTTACGAATCAGCAAATCACTAAACCCGTATAAAGTTGTATTTGCAATTTCACCGGAAATACCTAACCTGAAAGCTGTAATGGAAAAAATGAATCAACCGATATTCATAACGCATACACAGGCTGGTGTTCAGGATTCCCAAAAAGCTGTTGCATTAGGGGCCAACCATGCTACCCATTTCTATGATGTCTTTCATTTACCTGAAGAAAAGGATCCAGGTGTACGGCCATGCGGTGCTGTTGAAGTTATTCTTCAAAATCCTGATGTTTCAGTAGATTTTGTATTGGACGGTGAGCATGTAGCCCCAATAGCTGTAAAACTTGCCCTTGCCTGCAAGCCTCTTGATAAAGTTTGTTTAATCACTGATTCAAATGTGGGTGCAGGCCTGCCTCCCGGGAAATACCAGGGTTTCGGCGGGGAAGAGGTGGAATTTTCTTACCCCGGTAGTCCGGCACGCGGGACAGAAAACTCCCGTTCTCCCGGGGGACTGTACGGCAGCGGGTTAACTATGGACCGTGCGGTTAAAAACGTCATCAAATTTGGTGTAGGAACTGCTGAAGCGGCAATAACAATGGCTTCAACCAGTCCGGCAAAAGTCCTGGGTGTTTACGGTAGAAAGGGTGATATAGCTGCAGGATTCGATGCGGATTTTCTTCACCTCGATTCGGAACTAAACGTCAAGCGTTCCTGGGTGGGGGGAAAGTTGAAATTCGATACTTTGTAAAATACATTAATAACTTTTACTGTGTGTAACCTAATCCGGGATCAGAAAAGTAATTATCGGTTATCACACTGGGCTTTGATATTTCCAGAATCAGACAGTTTATCGCGGCTTTAAAGGTATGGAGCTGCTGCGTAGCCAGTGGTAAAATGTCTCCCGGCTTCATGAGAAAAGTCTTTCCATCAACTGTCATCTCCACATCCCCCTTAACAATAAAAAATGTTTCATGCTTCTCTTTATGCATATGTTCAGGGCAACGCTGTCCGGCAAATAAAAACATATACTTCCCGCAATACCCCTGCTCTTCCTCATTTGCGATCCAGAATTCTGTTTCACCGATAGTATAAAAATCCCCCA
>JAGLNY010000008.1 GCA_023139255.1 Spirochaetales bacterium | reverse complement strand
CGAACAACTTGATCAAACCATAACCTGATGACATTTTTCATAGTCTCAATTTCGTATTTCAGTAACAAAGCATCTATTAAACTGCTAAGCTGCGTATCAACATACCGTTGGACTTCGGTATAAAGTGAGATTTCCTGTGTGTAAAGCTCTAGTTCGGCAAGCTTCAAATCCCCGGTCCCGGTATATACGGTCTCAATTGAACCATACCCTCCCTCCCGTAACAAGGGCATAGCTTCAACCAGGTTAGAAGCCCTTGCAATCCGGGTGAGAAAACTATCACTCAACAGCCGGCCAAGACGTGTCCTGAGTTTAGCATTAATAAATCCGTATCGATCTACAGGAAGGCTCATATACCTTCCTGCTCATATTCCGGGAGCAGAATATGGTAAAGAATGGCATCTGCAAGGGTTTTGATTTCGTCTTTTTTTGCCAGGAAAAATTCGTCAATTTCGGCCTGGGTGTCTTTTAACTCTTTTTGTAACGCATGTCCCGATGCTATCCTGGCCTGCTCTACTGTCTCCCGAAGGCGGGTATTGGCTTCCTGCCTGGTATCCTGGATTTTCTTATCAGCGAGAGTCTCCGCTTCCTTCAAGATATCTGAAGTTTGGTTTTTTGCTGCTTGTATAATTTCCTCAGCTTTTGTCTCGGCCTCAAATACTTTCCCGACTATATTATTCATGAGCTTGCTCCATCCAGTAATCACTTATGATAAAACGTGTTGCTAATAATTGCAATGGGTGCCATGCACCACGATCAGGGCTCCCATGGCCTGGAAGCGGGGTTTCGGGTGACCTGCGAGGCGGGTGCCAGGCACCCGCCCTCACGGTTCCCATGTCCTGAACATTCGGTACCCGACAGCCAGAAAGAGACAAGAGATTACAACAGCCCCCGTTATCGGCTGCCATGCTGTAGAACCCCCGCTAAAGACCGCCATCGCATCAGCTCCCAGCCGGGGGAACAGGAATGTTCCTATTTTAGGAAGATTTCCCATCAGGCTCAGCACTATCCAGATAATCAAAGCCAGCATACCTGACCCTATCGGCCGCTTCACCATCGCAGAAAGGCTCAGTGTGAGGATGAGTATAGTCACCAGATAAGCTCCCAGAAGGAGATTCCCGACAACAAATGAACTTAAGGGGAAAGACCCGAAAAATATCCTGGTATATATTCCCATAAGAATAAAGCCCGCAGCATAAGCAACAAGAAATATCACCACATGTGCTGTAGTTTTTGTTAACAAATATATCCCCCGGGATACTGGTTTAACCAGGAGAAAGGCGAGAGTTCCCTGTTCTTTCTCCTTTGAAACCCCTCCCATGGTGAGGAATATGACCACAAGTACACCAATCTGTGAAATATTTTTAACATACTGCATGTAGGCATCTGTTACTGTAGGGATGGGCAGGATAATCTGCATATTCTGGGTCTCGCTAAACATCGATATGAGTTGTGGAAGATACTGTGCAGTAACCGGTGAGAGTATTCCGAAAAAGGCGAATACCGCCGCGGCTATCAGAAGGTGTGAATTACGGATCTGCTCAGTGAGCTCCTTCTTCAATAGTGCCCGGAAAAGATGGATGGATCCGGTGGATCCTGGAGATCCGGTACGCGTATTATTTGTCATCTGACGCTCCTTCGGGGTCACCTTCGAGGTCACCTTCGGGGCCACCTTCGGGGTCACCTTTGATATCAAAGCCAGGGGAGCCGGTGGCACCGCTGCTTGTACCGCCATCGGTGCCAGATGCCGCAATCACATGGACAAACACATCCTCAAGTGTTGCGGAATCCTGCGTGATATCTTTCAGACTGAGTGACAGATTGGCTATTTCCCCGAGAATTGAAGAGCGGCCGGTCAGAAAGTCATGTTTTTTCAATCGCACTGTCTCGCCGTTATTGTTGCTTTCTTTGCCGCTTGCATCGGCATTACTGCCACTTTCGCTGTCAATGCCGCTGCAGATATATTCAATATTCAGCTTCCTGAGAATGGTACAGCAGGCCTCCGCATCTACAGGAGTCTCAAATGTAAGTCGATAATATCCTGGGGAGTATTTTTCCATCAATTCAGTTGCTTTACCTGATGCAACTACCCTGCCTGCCTGTATAATAGCCACCTCATCACATACCCGTTCTACATCCGACAGAATATGAGTTGACATAAATACCGAAGTGGTATCTTTTAGTTCGTTGATAAAGTCGAGCACTTCTTTTCTGCCGATTGGGTCGAGAGCTGCTACCGGCTCATCCAGAAACAGCACTTCCGGATCCTGATACATTGCCTGTGCAATTCCAATCCGTTGTACCATTCCTCCCGAATATCCACCAATTTTCCTGTCCGCAGCCTCTTCAAGTCCAGCCATTTCAAGAAGAAGTCCTGTTCTCTGCTGCTTTGATGCCGGCGCATACCCGAATATGTCAGCGACAAAATTGAGCAGTCCCCGCCCAGTCATCCATTTGTAATAGGAGGGATCCTGTGACAAATATCCTATCTGCCGCCGATGGTCAACTGCCCTATTATTTACATCTACTCCATTTACCAGGCACTCACCCCCGGTTCGCTTAACAAGCCCGGTAAGTATTTTAATAGTAGTGGTTTTTCCTGCCCCGTTCGGTCCGAGAAACCCGAACACACCCTGATCGGGGACAAAAAGATCCAGCCCGTCCAGGGCTTTCACCTTCCCGTAGGTTTTAATGAGGTTTTTACACTCAATTGTTGCCATGCTCACTCCTGCCGTACGCCAGATAAACAATAGGCCCAATTAAATTAACCAAAAGGAATACAATCAGCCATACCCATCTATCCAGTCCGCGAAAAACCTCCCGCTTTCTCCAATCAAGAAAGCAAACAAGTTTTAGAATGAGTTCAATAGATACCAGTGGTACCAACGCAATTAATAATACAGTATTCATAAATTCCTCCATACTATGGTAATACACATGATCCAGGACCGGGTTTCAGTTTGACAGTTATCTATGCGGAGCCGGTGCAGTTTGTACAGAGAAGTGTAAACGATCCAGCTCTGCCGCAATACCCGTGATACCGGAATAAAGAAAGCGGAACATCATATCGGCTGTTGTGTGCTGCTACTTGATACCTTGAGTATTATTTGTTCTTTTTCTGTTCTTTTTTTTCTTTTCGCTTCTCTTTTTGAGTTTTAAGCGGTTTCTTCTTATTGTCTTTTTTTGTATTTCTCTCTTTTCCCATGATTTTTCCTTTTAAATAATATTTTTTACCTAGTAATTTTATACATCGTTCTTTAATTATACGCAATTGAGACAACAAAACTATTTCGAAAACTGTTCCAATAGCAAATATGAAGCGTATAGGAACTCAATCGCCTAGAGCAGAATTTACGTATCGACATAAACATTGACCGGACAAAGAACCCACCTCCCAATAAACCCTGCTAAAAAACATCTTCCAAAGCACCCAACCCAGACACCGTATCCGGCGACCACCCATGCAGTGATTTGGTGATTAAATCCTCAGGGAGCTCCTCAAGAAAGTATTTTTCACCGGCAGCCGGCGAACTCTGAACCCAGAAAGCATTTCGATGAAACGAAGACCGGGTTACAATCAGTTCATTCTGAGCCCGGGTCAAAGCAACATAGAGAACCCTCCGCTCCTCCTCTTCGGCATCAATATCGCCCAAGGACCTGAAATGAGGATAATTCGACTGGGTTGCACCCGCTACAATACAGATTGGCGCCTCCGTCCCTTTGGCACTGTGCACGGTTATCAGTGTTACCGCATCATCAGTCGATTTTTTACTAATCTCGGTATCATTCAGCGGCTCGAGTGTGAAATCATCGATAAAATCGGCAGTGTCCTGATAATTTTCCGCAACCCGTATCAGCAGCTCAAGATCTTTTGACCGCTGTTTCCAGTTATCATACCGGTCACGCAGCGCCGAATTCAGGCTTCTCGTCACGCTTTTTAGACATTTAAGCGGTGAATCATAGTACTTCACCGCCGCTTGAAACGCCTCAAGTGCCGGATGGTCAGGTCCCAAAGAATCAGAAAGCCCGTGTTCAACAATCTCATTTCCTGCAGCCGAGGAAATGAGATTATATATCTTTTCTGCTGTTCTTTCCCCTATCCGCGGCCACAACTGTAAAAACCTGAGCCAGGCAAGGTCATCTTTTGTGTTCCTGACAATCCGCAGCAGGGCCAATACATCACGAACATGCGCAGACTTTGTCAGGAGGATCCCACCAATAAAACGATAGGGGATCTCCCTCCGGATGAGTTCTGCCTCAAGAGGTTTTGCATCATAACTCGAGCGATAGAGGATCATGATATCAGAGAAAGGAACATCCGCCTCAAATCGTTCAAGAATAGTGTCTGCAATCCAGGAAGCCTCCTCCGATCCGTGCTCAAATTCCTCAAGCCTCGGAATATATCTGCACGCACCACGATGTGCTGTCAGCTCATTCCGGTATTCAAGCGGCGAACGACCCAAAAGCCAGTTTGAGAAATCAAGGATTTCCTGGTAGCTTCGGTAATTTAATGATAACGGGATGGTAATACTCTCACCAAATATCTCCTGGAACTGGTAAACATGGCGAAATTCTGCTCCCCGGAATCGGTATATTGATTGGGCAGGATCTCCCACACAAAAAAGCCTCACTCCTTCATCGGCAAAATGTTTTAATATTTCGAACTGGATGGGGTTGGTATCCTGCATTTCATCAACCAGAACCTCATTAAAAAGCGTGCACACCGCTTTTTTCAACTGCGGCTTCTTCTTAAGGGCATCGGAAAACCTTTCCAGAAGGTCATCATAATCAAGGTAACCCCGGGTATCCTTGGCTTTCTGGTATTGAGAAAAGAGATCACAGCAGGCGGTAATAGTATCCGGTTCAAAGTCACTTTGTGCTTCAAGATACTCCTTCGGGCTTTGACAGGTATTTCTACTGTATGAGTAGTAGGTAAGCAGCTGCCGGGTTTTCGGGATTCCCTTTCTGCTTGAACCCTGAGTTTTACGCTGTGCTTTACCCTGTGTTGTACCCTGAATTTTAAAGAACTCTTTCCGTATAAGACTCATCAAACTATTTTGATCATCAGTATCGATGATACTCAGGCCCGAGATGGCGAAGCTTTTCGGGAGCTTTGTCATTACCTTCAGACAGAATGCATGAAAAGTCCCCGCCTGCATCTGCTCCGAGGCTGCCCCGATTTCGCTTTTTAACCGTAATTTAATCTCCCGCGCTGCCCTATTTGTAAAGGTCATAATAAGAATGCGCGCTGCATCTGTCCCGCTTTTGTAGAGGTGTGCTGCCCGTGCAATGATCGTCCGGGTTTTTCCACACCCCGCCCCTGCTGTGACAAGTACGTTCTTTGCATCACCATTGTAGGTTACTGCCTCTTTTTGCTGTTTATTGAGCTCCATATATTCCCTCCACATCTGTTTAGTGGTTGTCCTATACTACCATGCATTTGGAAAAACGTTTAGAAGTATTGTAACTATTTTGATTTATTGCTATTTTATCGCCTGGCAGCTGAGACAATTTTTTTGTTTCGATTTTCTAATGTCTAAACTTCAACCCGGATAAAGATAAAAAACAAGGATTAACTTGCTTCAATGAACACAACAAACAGAAACTTCTTTTTTAAACTACGAATTCAGAAACCGGGAAACATGAAGAATGACATACTTTCAGGGTTGACCGTGGCTCTTGCCCTTGTTCCCGAAGCAATTGCATTTGCCTTTATTATGGGAGTAGATCCGACAATCGGATTATATGCCGCCTTCATGATGGGACTCATAACTTCCATAATCGGGGGAAGACCTGGAATGATTTCCGGTGCTACAGGAGCTGTAGCTGTTATCTTCGCCCCTCTTGTAGTACAGCAAAGCAGGATAGGAGGGATGGAATCAGCTCTAGGCTACCTGTTTGCAGCAGTTATTCTTATGGGTACAATCCAGGTTCTCTTCGGTGTCTTTAAACTGGGTAAATTTATCCGCCTTGTACCCCATTCTGTTATGCTCGGCTTTGTGAATGGATTAGCTATAGTTATTTTCAAGTCCCAGTTTGAAATGTTTTCACTCAGCCACATAACAGATAGGGGTGAATACTATTTGATTCTTACTGTTATGGCGGCACTTATCCTTGTCACCATGGCTATAAGCTTTTTTCTTCCAAGACTGACAAAAGCTGTTCCGGCAACACTGGCTGCCATCGTGATTGTTTCCGGAATCTCCCTACTGCTTAATAACATGGGAATAGAAGTACTGACAGTCATGGATTTTGTCCGGGAAATGGATCCTTCAAAAACCACCCTTGCAGCATCTCTTCCCAGTTTTTCTCTTCCCCGGATACCATTTTCCCTGGCTGCATTAAAAACAATACTCCCTTTTGCCATATTGGCAGCATCAGTCGGTCTGATAGAATCATTAATGACATTAACTCTCGTAGACGAACTGACAGAGACAAGAGGACATGGAAATCGTGAATGTATAGGCCAGGGAATTGGCAATATAGTAAATGGTTTTTTCGGCGGCATGGGCGGCTGTGCCATGATCGGGCAAAGTGTCATTAATATCCGCGCTGGGGGAAGAGGCAGGACTTCCGGAATTACAGCTGCAATAACGCTGCTTGGTTTTATCCTTTTTGGTTCAGTCCTGATTGAAAACATCCCCCTGGCTGCCCTGGTCGGAGTTATGTTTATGGTGGTAATAGGTACTTTTGAGTGGTCAAGTTTCCGGGTAATGAAGCAGATCCCGAAATCCGATGCGATAGTGATTTTGCTGGTTTCTGTAATTACGGTTGTTGCCGATCTTGCAGTTGCCGTCGCTGTAGGTATTATTTTCAGCGCCCTTGTTTTTGCCTGGAAAAAAGGGAAAAAAATAGAAGTTACCGAGAGTGTTGATGAACATAATACACATATCTACAAACTGGATGGAGCTCTTTTTTTTGGTTCTGTAACTTCATTCAAACAGATTTTCAATGTGAATGATGACCCTGTTCATGTGGTTATTGATTTTACAAATGCCCGTGTCCATGACCATTCAGGACTGGAAGCTATCAATTTCATTGCTGAAAAATATGCACAGCAGGGGAAAAAGCTTCATCTGCTAAATTTAAGCAGCGAGTGCCGCTCACTGTTAAAAAAAGCTGAAAGTATTGTTGAAGTAACCATTATTGAGGGGCTGGATTGGCATTTGGCTGAGAACAGTCTCGCCTAAATGCGGGTGCCCGGCGCCACCTAGGCACCGTAATCCCGTTTTTTAACTACTCCTTTGTATTTTTCTAAAAAGATCTGTACTATAATCACGGATATCCGATATATTTATCATATTATATTTCCCCAGAACTTCTTTATAATAGAATTCAATTAATTCCTTCTCAATAATTCTATCTGAAACCTCACTATCTTCTAATCCATTTCTAGATTCTCTCCATGGACGCTCTGCATGGGTCATATATTCAAGAATTTTCCCACTATAACATCCGAAATTTAATAATACTGTATCAATTACCGTTTTCTCAGTTTCTGTAAGATCAAAATTCATGAACTTATCAACATCTTCATCAATTGGATTATACCCATGATCTTTGTATTTATAGTAAATGTTTCTATATACAGGTCCGTGGATCCATGCTCCACAGTCATTATCAAATAAGAATTTCTCAGTAAATGCTTTATAAAAAGATTGACTAAAATATAACAGTTTTTGGAGAGCTAATGGTGTAATTTCCACACTCTTATATATGATATATCTTACTACACTGTCAATTTTCTCTTCACTCTGGAATACTGCCATCATCTCTTTTTCGTTTTCCAGATTTCTTTGTGCTGCCCTCAAACAATTAGTATAGGCTCTTTCTGTTATCTTACTTTTGCTTTTCTCTAATAGTTCCAGCATAAACTCAAAATCAGTTTGCAGTCTTTTTAGAATATCAGAATATTGTCTGGATGGAATATCACCATCTACATATCTACTTAAAGTCCCCTCACCCCAACCTAGTATCAAAGACAAAGGCCTTTTTCCTATATCATATTTTTCCAGGACTTCCCCAATTTCATATACCTGAATTAATCCCTCGGTGAGTCTGTAATTTCTGTTAATAGTTTCCAGGTTTTCATCCCTTAATTCAGAAACAAATAATTCATTAGTACACTCATCACAAAAAGCAATTTTTGCAGTATATTCAATACTTATCCCTCGAATTTCTTTGTCTCTTTTTACTTCTTCTATAGTAAAATCAACATAATCCCTACACTCTTCACAAAAACCTTTCATCTCATATTCCTCCCTTCCTCCCATACTTTCCTAACGAAACAGATAAGAAATCGGCTTATTTCTTTTATGAAACGAGATAACAATCACAATATCATCGCCTTTTCTTGTTTGAGTCATGTTAGTTTTAATGTAAATATCAATAGATTCTAATTCACCCCAGTTGTCCAACACATACTCCTTATTGAATACATACAAAACTTCATGAGCAAATTTAGAATTCTGATTATCAACAGCATAGCAGAAGTCATCATATTCAATGTTCATTAATATTTTTCTTTCTTTATCTGAATTAATTTTATAGTCTTCAATAAAATTAAGATTTTCTCTTCTTCTATTATTTTGTGAAATACTATATTTCCCTTCAATAACTAAATTCCTAAGCTTGCCTACATACTCTTTTATTTGCTCAGGTGTAAGATCTAAATGTTTCTTAGTTTCTCGTTGTTGATTTATCAAGATCCTTCACTTCCTTGCTATAGGTGTAGATTCATATCATAACTTATTAATACATTTTCTTCAATACTTTTGTATCAATTAATACATTATCTTATTTATTTAGAAAGTCTCTCCTCTCTCCATCAAAATGGTGCCAGACACCCAGCCTTTGGTTTGACGTGTACCGGTCTCCATCCCAGACATCACAATCCCCTAATCAGTTGTCTCCAGTCAATTTACCCGTGATATGTATCGAACAACCCGTTCGTTGGTTTATATCGGTGAATATACACGTTAAGGAGTTATCAAACGCTGCTATGAATATACGTTCAGGTATGGATCTCAGTAAAAAGCTGCTCCTGGCTTTTCTGCTGCTTTTCAGTGCAGCCTGCCTTACCCAGATAGCTGCCCTTGAGCTTACAGGAAGGATCAACAACCCGAACCCGAGCGCGGATTCTAAAACATATTCAGAATTTGAACTGGTAATACGATCCCGCAGCGGGACGCCGCTAATACTCGAATTCCTTTTAAACGATCCCAAACTGGCCCTTAAGCAGTTCACCCTCGAAACCCAGGTTGGGGATGCCCATTTTGACCTCCCGGGAAAAGAGTCCAGCGAAACATTCCTGAGTCCTTTTTATGAACCCGGAGTATATCCTGTCGTGCTTACTCTCGGTTCCGGAGAGGATACATGGAAACGGGAACTTTTGGTCGGATTTACAGAATTTATCTGGGGACGGGATAATTTTCGTTTTTCAAATATCCGCAATGATTACAGCGGGATACGACCCTATTCAAAGGTATTATTCCCCTGGGCAGAAAAACGCTTCGGCTCCCTGCAGCAGGAAGATTTGATGGTACTTTTAGATATTGCTTACCACATCTTAAACGGACGCTTCGGCCGCTGCTATGCCTTTACCGGCAGCCAGGTGCGCTATGCACGCAATCCGGAACTCCTCCCTTCATATTACAAGACTGTGTATGCCGTGAGAGAAACAAACACCTCAGTCCAGGCTGAAATGAACATGCTGCAGAACGATATTGTATATGACCATTTTGCCATCAAAGGCTACGATTTCAACATTCCGCAAGAGCTCTCCGTATTGCAGGCCGAGATCACTACCATCGTAGAAAAAATATCTTCAGGAGAACTGGTTTCAATCGGGTATGTTTCTGCCGAACGGCACCACTCCCTGCTTGTGTATGGATTTATCAGTGATCCCGCCTCCAGCCAAATAACACTAATAACCGCTAACAACTGGGGTGTGGAACATAATGAAAACATGGTGAGCAAAGCTGTCGTGCTGATTGATATAAACCTGGATGAAACCTATACCAAAGAGCGGGTTCACTGGGTTGATGCCAAATACAGTGTCTATGATTTCGCTGAACATCTCTTCTCCGTTGATGTACAGGATGCATATGAGCACGATTATGCAGCGTTATCAACATTGATTGCCGAACAACACGAACAGTTGAGTACCACGGAAACCGCCCTGGTCATTGTTGAGCAGGCCCGGAATGCAGTCCTGTCAGATGCAGAGGGAAACGGGACAGGCCGCCTGAACCTATCCACCCTCCAGGACCTCGATGGTGTAGAGTACAGACGTATTGAAGATGCCCACCTTTTCGAGCTTCCCGTCGGACAGAATGTAGAGCTCCAATTCACCCCACTCAACCTCGAGGCTGATGAAGAGACGTTTCGCACGGATTGCAATGTTTTTGTCCTGGCCTATCCCGTTGTTGATGGAATCCAACGTACGTACAGTGCTGTGTATACCGGAAGCGACTTTGCCGCCGGGGGAAATTTTGTGCTCCAGATAACTCCGAATGGTTTAGATCTCAAAAACGAAACCCCGAAAGAGGAAAATTCAGTTGAGGGTGAGTAGATCTCAGGGCTGACACAGTACTGCCAGTGATGCTGCCTGCTTTCAAAACCGGCTGGTACCACAAAATCCCACAACCCTTTCCACAATCCCCGCAATCAGTTACACTACGTTTGAATGAGCAATATCTCATCAATAAGAGCTTTTTCTACTAATTGATTTATTGACATGTGCATTTTTTTGGCAGCAACAGCTACATTTCTATGGAGTTCAGGTGATAGTCGTACATTAAACCTACCTGAATAGGGTTTTTCAGGATCTGTCCCCTCTTCCAGACACCATGCAAGATAATCCTCTATAGAATCCCTAAAAGCTTTTTCTATCTCTTCAACTGATTTTCCCTGAAAGGTAATAACATCGCGCGTATTCATTACTTCACCATGAAATAATTTTGCATCTGAGTCATATACAACATTACCACTATATCCCTTATATTCCATCATGGTTTAACTCCTGCATTTTCCAGAAACCGCTTAACTGAATTCACAGCTCCTTTGTCAGTCTCTTTTTGTGGATGTGGTCTGTGAAACACAGCCCTGACACCATTCAGTTTAACACGGGTTCTTGAACCGCTTCCCTCTGATATTTCTGCACCAAGAACTCTCAACAAGATCTCTATATCACTCCAGTTAATATTTGGTGAAGTAGGCTTTGTGAAGATGCCTTCTAAAGTTCTCTGGTGTTTTCTCTGCATATATAATAGTACTATTATTTGGTACCACTGTCAACAATACGCAATAAGGATATTTGTACATTATTTGTGCGTGCCTGCATCCATACTCTTCGCCCCCACATGGCACCGCAAAGTGCGCCCTACCGGGCGCACCAAAAAAGAGGCTGCCGCAAAAAAACTTTGCAGCAGCCCCAAATTCATTCTTCAAATTCGAAAAATATTAATCTATAACGCTAAAGCCTCCGGAGCCACTATCAGACCGCAAATTATCAACAAGGTCATTCTCTGTTAGTGTTCCGCTCAAATCCATATCAACAATCAACCTACAATCTCCTGGTTTCATTGGAGCACGCCAGATTGTCTGCTGCCACCACCCGTTACTGCATCCATACTGAACAGGGAGCCTGCTTCTATACGTTCCTTCTGCTGGAGTAATAACAGTATCTTCTTCATTAAGAGGGAATGAGGCGTCTACAATATAGACATCAACATAACGTCCCCAGAAATTGTCCCGTGGAAAGAGAGGAAAACTGTTGCCGCGGATTTAAGGAAAATCTACACCTCGGCTACAGAAGAGTGTGCATTATTGAATCTGGAGGACTTTAAAGAGAGCTGGGATGCTAAATATCCCTATATTTCCCAATCTTGGGAACGTAATTGGAGTGAATTGTCCACTTTTTTCAAATATTCTGCTGAAATACGAAAACTTATCTATACTACCAATCCTATTGAGAGTTTTAATCGTTCCTTGAGGAAAGTATCAAAAAACAGGCCGGTATTTCCGAATGAGGATGCTGCACTTAAGCTGTTTTATCTGGCTACCATGAATGTGCAGAAAAAATGGACGATGAAACAGAGGGATTGGGGTTCTATTTTTTCTCAACTTATGATTCAATTCAATGAGAGATTGGAGCGCTATTTATAATGGGGATTTCAGGAGAAACACAGATTATCTGACACTCTCAACCAAAAAGCGACATTTTACTTTACAGAGAGCGCGAATTTGTTCAATTTCAATTTAGTTTTCGCCCGCCACGAACCAGGCTATATTTGGAGGGAGGACGTTATTATTATCTTACTTCCGGGATTGCAGAGAGAAGCATTTTTATGACTTTGTCTACATTTGCGGCGAAGATTTCAAGAATATCGTCCCATGTAACAGGGGCTTCATCGGTCTTCCAACAATCGTAATCCGTACTCATTGCAACAGCGGCATAGGGTATTCCGGCTTCATTTGCCAATATGCATTCCGGGGCAATGCTCATATTAATGATATCTGCTCCCAGCATCCGGAACATATTACTTTCTGCCCTGGTACTAAAACGAGCCCCTTCGATGGTTACGACAGTCCCGGTTTTATGATATTTGATTGATGCTTCATCACATGCTTTGATCATTATTTCCCGTAATCCTTTGTCGAACGGCTCTGCCATTGGGGTATGCACTACTTGTCCAGGGGCAAAATGCTCGAAAAAACTTATATCTCTTCTTCGGGTGAAATCGATAAATTGATCAATAATGACCAGGTCACCCCGTTCAATCTCTTCCCTCAGGCTTCCAACTGCAGTTGTTGCGATAATATGTGAGCAATTCAGCTGTTTCAAGGCATCAATATTGGCTTTATTCGGCACCATTGTCGGTGGGATGGTGTGTTCGCGTCCATGCCGGGCAATTATGGCAACTTCAGTTGTTTTTATGGTCCCGATTTTTATTGCACTGCTTGGTTTTCCATATGGAGTCGTAATCTCTTTTTCTATCGTATTTTTAAGAATATCAGGATTATCTAACCCACTTCCGCCAATAATTCCAATCATTTTTTACCTCTTCGTTGCCTCTGCTCTGCGGTGCCAGGCACCGCAGTCGAGAAAAATCCTATTCTCAAATAGTCAGCTGGATTGTATCAGAAAAAAGTAGTTCCTGATATACTGGGGCTGCTATGATTTAAACAGATGATTTGGACAGATGATTTAGGCAGATGATTTGGACAGATGAAATCTTTTCTGCCGCAGGAGGATGGCATATGCTTACTTTTAACAATAAAATAGCCCTCAGACCATTCCTGGAGTCAATTTCGCACTCCTGCAGCCATATGGAACAGAAAGATTTGGTTGAGTTTGTTCTTTATTATGCCGAACACCTTCCTGTGCAGAAAAGAATGGAATTTCTGGATACCATAGCATCGTTTACAACAGCCGCCCCTCTACCGGCAACAGAAGAGACCTTATTCGACAAAATTTCAGACCTCAAAGATGAGATCCTGGAACGAAAAGAATCAATCGAAGACGGGTCATTTTATGATGATTTTGATCAAGATGACTGGAATTATTATGATGATGAAACCCCTGAAATACTTTCGGAAGAACATAAACAAGACCTTGTTAAATTATTCCATCAGGCAGACCTGCTTTTTCTGGCAGGCAGGCTTGCCGAAGCACACGACATCTATGCAGAACTCTATGCACTATTCTCAGGAGAAGAATCGTCGGGAGATCAGTATTTGGATATATCGGATTCTGATATACCTATCGATCAGAGGGAGACAAAAGCCCGTTACTGTCGATGCGCATACGAAATCTCACCGTTAGGAAAAAAGGCGGCCAGCCTTGCCGTGGCTATGAATATCGATACATCGATGAGCAGCTCTTATTTCAACGTACATGAAGGTAATAATCCGCTGCTTGCTGATATTGAAGATGCAAAACGAGAGAAACTGCCGGATAAGAACAACTTTTTACCCGTATGGATAGATTTGCTATCACATTATAATTCAGACAGGGCTCAAATCCTGCTGATGGAAGCTGTCTATTTGACAGAGGGATATACAGGGATTCAGCGACTGGCTCGCACATGGAAGGGTCGGCAGCCAAGAGGATATCTATTCTGGCTGCAGCTGCTTAAAGCCGGGAAGGAGTGGAAGAAGATCATCGATACCGCGAGGGAGGCACTCTCAGCAATTGCCTTGGGAAAACTGCGGGGACAGATTGCGAGCGAAATGATCAATGCGGCAGAAATCATTCACGATGCGGATAGTTTGCTGGAGGGCAAGAGGGAGCTGTTTTACTCAGTTCCAAAAGAGATCAACCTCATAGGTTTTCTCAAAGAGGCAAAAAAACAGCAGGCGAAGGAAAAAGAGATTGAACATACACTCACTTATATGAGTAATCATACGGATGATAAAGGATTACCGCAGCATACCCTTATGGAAATCAAGATCCTGCTGATGAAGGGGGATCCGGCCGGGGCATTTACATTAATAGAGACAGGGCATTCTCTGGGGTGGACAAG
>JAGLNY010000079.1 GCA_023139255.1 Spirochaetales bacterium | reverse complement strand
AGCCCGACAACATAATGCTGTTTGAGCATCGATTTCCATTGAATCATGTTTGGAAGGACTTCCGGGTCAAATTCCAGCCGAACCCTGGGTGATGTATCCGGCCGCATCCTATCCTGAAGAAGCTCGACAACAGCCGGACCGTTATCAGCCTTAAAATAGTGATAAAACAATCGTTCATCATAACCGGTTTCCGGTTCCTGAAATGAGTCCCACTTATCCAGTTCCCCATCCAGCTCAGCATTATCGTTTCCTGGGATAGGAGTTCCCCCGCTGCTTATAACTCCCGCTCCCGGGTTCAGCATCGGGTACCCGAAGTTGATATGATAGAGCATCATCAGGGGGATGGAAGCCGCACCGCGGTTTTCTATGCTATCGATAATAGTAAATCCCTTAGATTCAGAAGTAGTTTCAATTCGACGTGTCAGTACGGCGTAATCACCAAAGAACTTTACCTCTTTCAGGGTACCCTCAATTGCCAGGTGAAGCACCCCATCACGAAAGTCCTGAAATACCCGAACATCCTCGGCTGGTGTATTGGAAATCCGGCCGTGCAAGCCAAGCCTTTCATCACCATCAACATCAGGGTGGCCGGCAAAGGTGATACCGCAGGTAGTGAGAGTCCCGGCAAAAAAACTACGCAGCCATTCAACTCCATCCTTATCATAGTAGGAGGGAGCGGTAATTCCTGTCCCGGAAAAAAAGTGCAGTCCCATTCCATCCACAAAGACATAGGGGATATCCATTCCACGCCCGGGCAGAACCATCATATTCAGTCCGTTCCCGTTCTGGATAACCGCTGCATCTACCCCTTCCATTTTCCCTTCAGACAGTTTGCACCGCTGGATAAACCCAAGCTGCTTTGCATCACCAATATAATCCCGTATTTTCATATAATTATTCTCCATTATTTAGTTGCCCGATGGCAGTATCCAAACCTGTTAAGATAGAGTTTGCTACAAATTCCGGAAACCCCAATGGGATCATCCCTTTTACCGTTTCAATTACAATTGGTGTCGATTCTATTATTTCCTGAAAAATTTGATTAACAACTTTATTATCCACTCCTGCTTTTGCTGCAGTAGTTATCCAATGGTCTTTACGAATTTTATACCAGTGGTAATGTCGACTCTTACCTGTTACAGCCATTGCCATTTTGATTTTTCCGGGATGAATCATACCTTGCTGATTCCCCATAACCGGATATGCTGACAAAATATCATAGAGGGGAGTCAGCTGATAATTCCCTTTGGCCTGCAGAAAGATACTGAAATTCTTTGCATGTCCATCAGTAGCTGCGAGCAGCCAGAAAAGTATTTGAGCCTTTATAAATAACCGCCTATCAGCAATGCTTGACTCAGATTGCAGTAACACATCAAGAATTCTTTTAATACCTGGGCCGCCATCACTTTCATATTTCATTCCTGCCGGGGTTCCCGTTGCCTGACAAAAATCTTCCTGCGGAATTCTTACTATCCAGTCACCATTTTGAGATAATCTCCTGTCAAATCGTTCTACTACTAATGTTTTCAGATCACCAAACTGTGCCATTTTACAGTCAGCAGTCCTAATTCCAAATTGATTCATAATTTGCAGGCATAACCACTCATTTTCTACAGATGTTGACATATCTACAAAACCAATATCCCCAAGAGGTAATTTAAAAATATGGGTAGAAGGAGTTGCTCCTAAAGGTTTATTCCAAGTGTTTTTGTAAAGTAATAATGCAATTTTTTCCTGTGCCCCGGCAATTGATATCCTGAAATCATCTGCATTGCCGGTTCTAAACAGGTCGGAAGATGTTGTCCTTTTCAGTATTTGCCCGACTTCTTCGCTGTTTAATGGCTCATAATTAATTGTTTTTACCGTTTCCGGTTCATATCCTTCAGGCAATATCTGAAGTGCTCCGGCACAATCCCTTCCAATTTCAGATAACAGATCAAAAGCCTGCTGACTCGATGTACCAAATCTTCTTTGGATTCTTTGCCGTATGATATCGCTATCAGGTAAAAGATTATCAAAGAAGTATTCAACCTTCTCTCCCTGATGAGGAATATGAGACGGTTGTAACGGAAGTGATAAGGAGATGGGTCTTGAACCAGACGATTCCAACCAACCTTGATCATAATAGAGCTGATGTTCTCCTGCCGGGGTAACAGTCCATCTGCCAATAAACGTACCATTCATCCACAATTGAAGTGTTCGTGTACGTGATTTTCTTCCCATATCACCACTCCAAATCCTTCAAGTGGGGAGTATCACTGGTTTTTGGGGTAAGAATTATTTTCATACCCAGGGATGACAGCAATTTAAACATGCTTTCAATGCTGGAAGTTGTGGTATTATTTTCTAGATTTGATATGGTCTTCGGCAGTAACCCAACTTGAACAGCAGCATCCTTTTGGCTTATTTTCAGATGTTTACGCTGGCTGCGGAGCGCGGCTCCCAATTGTTCCGGTGTTTGTATATAGTAATCCATTATTACCCCACATCTTTACACGTTTCTATACCCCGTGAGGTATATATTAATAATATACCTTCTGGGGTATGTTTTGTCAATATCCCCTATGAGGTATAATATAACAGACCATTAATAGGGCATAAGACAATTTTTTATAGCGATATTCCTCTTGCTGCAATACTATCAGGAATAACTTCATCCACGGTAATCCAGGATTTTTGTACTTCCTGTATACTGTTATACCAGCCAATCCCGGCAGCTGCAATCATTGCCGCACCAAAAGTTCCCAACTCTTTTTGCCGAATCGTAATAACCTTAGTCCCGATAATATCAGCTTTTATTTTCCGCAGCGTGCGGTTTATATTTGCCCCGCCTGTAGCAAGAAGTCCGGTTATATTTTGTACTCCTGCTGCCATAGCAGGTATTCCTGATACCATAACAGGTACTCCTGATACCCTTTCTGCCAAAGATCCTGTTCTTTTTGCCAGGGATTCGCAAATAGCACGAATATAGACGGCCGGTTCGTAATCGCAATCAGAATCGGAATCAGGATCACATACAAAGCACTCTGTCAAATCACGATCAAGTCTTCCGGGCTTATATAGCAACCCATACGCTCCTGCAGGAACTTCTTCTGCAAGATCCAGCATGTCATCTATGGATAAATCCTTAATATAGGTATTGTGATACCATTCAATCACTTCAGCTCCATCATCCTCAAAGGCAAGATATACATATTTTCCAGGCTCCAGAAAACCACCAACACACATTCCTTCTTCCGGTTTATACTCATTACGAATACCGATACAAGCAAGGACCGTTCCTGTCGATTCGCTGGTTTCCGCCAGATAGTGAATACCCGCACCTACTGCCGCCGCAACATGATCCAGCGTACCGGCATATACAGGAATTTTCGGAACCAACCCGACATCGAGTGATCCTTTATTTGTTTCACCTGCAAGAGTACCGGGAAAAATAAATTCAGGGAAAAATCCTGCCGGTTTATCAATCAACGGTAGAACCAGTTCCCAAAGTGCCTGTTTTTTCTGGTCAATAATACCTAATAATGATGATGTACTTGTATCAGAAACAATAGAACCGGTAAGGATATAAAGGAAATAATCAGATATTGTCATAATCTGGTCAGCAGTCTGCCATAATTCCGGCTTGTTTTTTTTCAGCCAAATCAATTTTGCAAGAAAAAGACCGGGGCCGAAAATTCCAAGTCCTGTTGTCTGAAGAAAATCATTGTTTCCTGCAAACTCTCTATATTCAGGATCAACTTCATTACTATAAAAAGAGGGCCAGAGGACGATATCCGTTATCGGCTTCATCTGTTTGTCAAAAAGAATGAAGCTTGTTGCCTGTGATCCGTATGATATACCTTTGATATCCTGAGCTTCAGCAGATGCCTGCGCAAGAACCTGAGTAATACAGGTTAATACAGTTTCCTGAAACTGTTTCGGAGATATAGATACTACAGTTCCTTTATGGTGTTTCGGGGTCGCGATTCTTCCGGTTCCTACACAGTTACCTTCACAGTCAACCAGTGAAGCCTTAAAGTAACTTGTCCCTAAATCAAATCCCAGTACATAGCCCACAAAACACCCCTTTTAATAATTGTTAATCCTGATACGCTTTAAGCAATTTTTCTGTTTTCCTGACAAGCAATTCCCCGGCCGCAGGCGTAAATAATGAGTTAGATGCTTCATAACCTCCCTCCTCAGCAGCTTCCGGGGTTACGATATACCCCTGAAACTCTCCATTAGCCAGTGTTATCACAAAAGTATTATCAAACTGCCTCTTAATCGCAAGCCCATACTCCACAAATATTTCACCGGACCAGCCGATAAATTTCCAGGGTCCAACGGCAATCAGCTGAATTTCCGCAGGCAGGGATTTTTGGTAATAATACTCAAGACCGCCTTTTTCTGATAGTTCTGAAAGCGTCAGTGTCTCTTCAGCACCAAATATATCACACTCCAAAGTACGGACTTCCGGATGCGGGGCATTATTTTCAACCATCTGCATCATTCTTTCCTGAAGATCTTTTAGCCTCCGCTCTGCATTAACGATTTCAGGAAATATCTTTCTCGGTAAATCAGGGACGAAAAGATTTTCTGCTGCCAATACGGGATTTTCCGGGAAGATCACTGATACAGCAGCTTTTTCCACCGCTTTCCCCAGAATAACCCCCAAACGCTCCGCCTCGGCAAATGTGTTGCCATTCACGACATGCCTTGGGCTTTGATTTCCACAAGGACCACTATGATACAGCATTACACAGTCCTTCCCCATCACATGCTTTTTAAGATACTTTTTAGCCATGCCGGGAAAATCTCCACTCAACAGAGTAGAATCTTCATGCAGTACAGTTGGATGCATCGATCCGACCATCATACAGGCAATATACTTACTTCTATCCTTATCCATAACAGCAAGAACCGGTACTTCATGGTCGGAAGGACCTGCTGGATCCCGTCTGTTTGTACCAATTCCGGTACTATCGGCTTTAGTCATTCCCAATACGGCCTCATCTGCTTTTTGATAGGCAGAAACGGCTGCCGAGATCATTTTCTCTTTCACAAAATCCAGATAGGCAGTATCAGCCTTCGGCACGATTGGATCCTTCAGGTTACTGGCATAATTAGCCATAATCGGCCCTGAATGAGTATGTGTTGACGTTATCATAATATTCAATGCAGGAATCTCGGTCTTTTGAGATATCTCCCTGCGAATTTCCATAGACATCTGCTTATCCACAAATATCAGGTCATTGCTGATAAACATAACCTGTGTTTTCCCATCATCTAAAAAAAGTGCTGCTGAGTAGAGGTCATCGTGCACCCCGGTACTATATCGTTCAACATGCGGGTACCCAAAGAGAAACTGGCTTGTCTCCGGGGTAATTACCACTTCACTTGCACCTGCTTTTAACATTACTATCCTCTTATATAATTTATTGTACCGCTATCTGCTTCACCGATCCCTGCTTATAGGAATCCAGGGCTGCAGTAAACAAGAAATGACTGTCCCTTGCCTCTTCCGGTGTAACGCATCCGGCGAACTTTTTCTTTGGTTCACCCTGTACCAGTTCATACATAAATGCGGCCCACATTTGTAAAATAGTATCGGAAAACCCGGTCTCAAAAATACCGCCGGTTATAGACTTGAATGCAGTCTCATGCCCCATATCTTCACGGCACCATGCCTGTTCTCCATCAGTATACCGCAGATACTCAAGTGAATTGATGTTTTTTGTGCTAAACCTGGCAGAACCTTTCATCCCTTTTATCGTTAAATACCAGGTATTCTTCTCTCCCGGGGCAATTCTCTGAGTTTTCAGTGTAAGCGGAAAAGAATTCCCGCCGGCATCCTCAGATTCACAGAGAAGAACAGCATTATCCCAGGTCTCACATACAGCCATACCGCCTTTTCCGTCAGGACGTTCAGGAACAAGATTACTCAAAACAGCCCTGACACTTTTTGGCATCCAGCCTGCCCTGAAAGGAACATGGCAGACATGAATTCCCAAATCTCCCATACAGCCGTACTCACCATTTGCCTTTATAATACGTTTCCAGTTTATGGGTTTATTGACGTCCATATCACTTGAGTGTAAAAACCCGGCTTCAACCTCTATTATCCGTCCAAACTCATCCCGCTCTAACATTTCGCATAAACGCTGCATGGCCGGTGCAAAGGGGAATTCTGACGAGCAGCGGACAAATACATCCGGATTCTGCTCAATAGCCTCCATAATTGCGTTATTAGCCTGTAAATCAATACCAAACGGCTTTTCCCCAAGAAGGTGTTTGCCTGATTGTATAATATCAATATAAAACCGTTCGTGCAGGAAATGGGGAACTGCACAATAGACAGCCTCAACCTCGGGATTGGCAAGCAGCTCTTTATAATCTTCTGTAATCTGTGTAAGAGTACTTAACCCATTCTTATACCAGGCTATTTCCCCGGGAGTGAGAGGATTACCGCATATTGCAACGATTTCCGGTTTTATATCCATATCGATAAGATGGGGCCAGCGCATTACCGCACTGGCAAATTCTCTGCCCATCAACCCAATACCAATGATCCCAAATTTAATTGTTTTCATTATTAATACCCGAATTCCTTCTCAACTTCAGTAATTGATTCCTCTATGATCTGCAACCCTATCTCTGCATACTTTTCATCCATAATAATAGGAGGAGACATGCGTAAAATATGACCGGCAGGTATCCAGGCAAGACCTTTACGGAAGGCTTTCTGATAGACAAGTTTCCCCGCTTCCTCAAAAGGTTCCTTGGTAACCCTGTCTTTTACAAGTTCCAATCCGAGAAGCATTCCCTTTCCTTTCACATCACCGATAATCGGATGATTTTCCTTCATTTCATTCATCCGTTTAACAAAATACTCACCCACACGGGTAGAATTTTCCAGAAGGTTTTCTTCCTCAATTACCTCGATAGATGCTAGCGCAGCGGCACATGCCATTGGGTTCCCGCCATAGCTTGAGGATGCTGAAATCTTATCAAGTGCATCGGCATACTCTTCTTTAACCACCATCGCAGTTACCGGGAATCCATTCCCGAAAGATTTCCCAAAAGTTACAATATCCGGTACCACATTCCAGTGACTCATGGTCAGCCAATCTCCGGTTCTTCCCATTCCTGCCAGTACCTCATCGTCCATCAATAAAATCCCATTTTTATCACAGAATGCGCGAAGTTTCGGGAAAAAATCATCCGGCGGGAAGATTGAACCGCCCCAGCCCTGAACAGGCTCCAGAACAAATGCCGCAATATTACCCACAGTTGCTTCACGGATAAACTCTTCGTAAAATTCAATATACCTGTCTGTATCGATGGTTCCGTCGGGTTTTGCAAAGGTCGGTCGGTATGGGTTTGGACGCGGGACCATATAGAATCCCGGGGCTCGTGTTGGTCCATAACTTAATACATCACCACGAACCATTTGTGCACAACTAACTGCACCCATAGTTTTTCCATGGAAATCCCGAAAGCAGGAGATAAATTCATGTTTCCCGGTTATTGCTCTGGCGGCTCTTAACCCAGCCTCAACTGCGGCCGTTCCATCACTATATAACTGTATGGCATTCAGCTTTCCCGGAAGAACTTCCGCCATTTTTTCCATCAGTTTTTCTTTTACCGGCGTGGTAAAATCATGGGCATTCATAAGCCGTTTTGCCCAATAAGAAATAGCCTCGGATATTTTCGGATGGCAGTGTCCAAGGGAAGTAACGTAAATTCCTGATGAGAAGTCCAGGTACTTGTTGCCGTCGACATCGGTCAGGGTAACACCATACCCTTCATCAAAGCAGACGGGAAAAAGTTGAACTTGGCCGCTTAATCCATGCATGTATTTTGTAGTTCTTGCGTGCATTGCCTGTGATTTCGGTCCCGGAAGATCCGTTACTAAATGAGGGACTCCCTCTGCATTCTCTTTCCACCAATCTTTATCCATACTATTTCCTCCATAATGTTAAGCGTGTGAAATTATTTCTACACCTTTTTCTTTATACAACCCAACAAGCTGACTATTCATCTCAGAGTCAGTTATCAGGATATCAATAAGCGAGATGGGGGCAAAACGAAAATAGGAATCTTTTTCAATCTTGGAAGAATCACACAAAAGATATACTTTCCCCGCATGCTCAGCCATCGTCTTTGTAATCATTCCCTCTTTCTCATCAAATGAGCTGAGGCCGTTGGACAGGGAGACCCCATCCATTCCAATAAAAGCTTTATCAGCCTTAAATTCTGAAATTATTTTCTCTGCTATACGTCCGTAAGAGGCCTGCCGGTCACTGTCGATATCACCACCGACAAAACTTAACCGAATCTGAGGATCATTAAGCAGCTCTGACACTACCGGTAAAGAGTTTGTAATAACACGAATCCGTTTGTTTTTAATAAAACGAGCCAGTCTAAACAAGGTTGTCCCACAGTCTATAAATATAATATCCCCGTCATAAATAAACTGTGATGCAGTCCTGCAGACAGCCTCTTTCTGGTCACTATTCCGCTCAACCCTTCGATTAAAGCTAAAAAGTGTATCTACCGCTTCGGTTTTGACTGCCCCGCCATATTTCCTGATAAGAAAACCTTGTCGTTCCAGCTCTGTCAAATCACGTCGAACAGTCATTTCTGATAGTTGAAACCGCTTCACAAGCTCCTGCAGGCTAACCCTGCCGTTTCGCTCAATTTCTTCCAGTATATGTTTTTTCCTGAATTCCTGATCCATTTGCCAATACCTCTATGCAGGATTATGATAATAGAATAAAAATTTGCTTCGTGGATGTTGCTTCTTTGTTAAATCTAACATAAACTAACATTTGTAATTTTGCAAGGGGTTTATATGGAAAAAAAGATTCTTGTTCAATTTGGTGCCGGTAATATAGGAAGATCGTTTATCGGGCGTGTATTCGGAACCAATGGGTACGAAGCTGTATTCGTTGATATCAACAATACCGTCATAGATACCCTCAATAGAGAAGGACGATATACGATTGTCATTAAGAAAAACAATGTCCCGGATAAAATCGTGGAAGTACCAAATGTTCGTGGTATAAACAGTCAGGATGTAGAGGCTGTTAAGAAAATAATCCGGGAGGCTGATATTATAGCTACCTCGGTAG
>JAGLNY010000078.1 GCA_023139255.1 Spirochaetales bacterium | reverse complement strand
TTCAGTTGAAATATTATCCGCAACGGATTGCCGAAATTCAGAATGCATTTAACCGCTTTTGGGATTTGCTGGAAGATGTACCAGGTATCAAAGCTCACCGGCCATCCCGGGAAACCGGATCCACCATGGGCGGCTGGTATAGTGCCCGGGGACTCTACCGTGCTGATGAATTAGGTGGTTTGTCATGCGAAAAATTCTGCGAAGCTGTTCAGGCAGAAGGTTTTGAAGGCTGCCATTCCGGCGCGAGTGGACCGCTCCATCTTCATTCAGTATTCCACGAGGCCGATATTTTTAATCAGGGCAAACCAACTATGATAGCCTTTGGTCAACGGGATGTCCGGCAAGGTCCGGGCACCTTACCGGTAAGCGAAAAAATAAACGAAATTGCTTTTAGCATTCCCCAGTTTAAACATGACAACCCTGAAATTATTGAGCAGTATGCCGCCGCCTATCGCAAAGTAGCGATGCAGGCCGCAAAATTAGTGTAGGGGAGAAAATACATATGCAGAATAAAAGGATAGACCCAAAACTGGCAATCGATGGCGGTAAAGCAGTTCGTACGAAACCGTTTCCTTCGCGTAAACTTTTTGGGCAAGAGGAAAAAGCTGTTGTCCTGGCACTGTTTGATGAGGCGATAGAGAGCGGTCATCAGATTCTGGGATATAATGGCCTACAGGAAGAGGCTTATTGTAAAGAATTTGCCGATTTTCTCGGCGGTGGTTTTGCAGACGGGGTCAACAGCGGAACAAATGCGGTATATGTTGCCCTCAGGGCTCTTGAACCCGCACCCGGAAGTGAGGTGATTGTACCGGCGATTAGTGATCCGGGCGGAGTAATGCCGGCGGCACTTTGCGGATGTATTCCCGTACCGGCAGACACTTGCGAAGATTACTACACCATCGGTGCTAAGCAGATTGAAGAGAAAATTACGGATAAAACCTCGGCAATCATAGTCGCTCACATTGCGGGTATTCCTGCTGATATGGATCCGATCATGGAACTTGCAACCTCCAAAGGAATTCCTGTTGTAGAAGACTGTGCCCAGATTCATGGTGCAAGATACAAAGGGAGAATGGTCGGGACATTGGGAACAATAAGTTCATTTTCACTTATGTTCGGCAAACATCACGCCACCGGCGGACAAGGTGGGATGGTGTTCACCAAAGATGAGGAATTGTACTGGAAAGTCCGTCGTTATGCCGATCGCGGTAAGCCTTTTGGCCTGGAAAGCGCACCAAATGGGAATGTAGTTGCCGCACTCAACTGTAATATGGATGAACTGCATGCGGCTATCGGAAGAGTCCAGCTTAAGAAGCTGCCCGACATAACTGTCCGCCGCAGAAAAATAGCTAAGACAATCGCCGAGAGATGCCGACAGGAACTGAAATCCGTTCGGCTCAAAGAAGAACCGGCAGATTGTGAAGGCGTTTACTGGTTTCTGTTATTTGCATATGACCAGAAGCTTCTGAAAATCTCAAAAGAAGATTTCGTAAAGGCGGTTGCGGCTGAAGGGCTGCCCGTAGGATCATCATACAAGCATGTACCGGTCCGTATGGAGTGGATGACAAACTTCAAAGCACAGCAAAACCCGCCTATAGTCGATGACAGCAGATATGAATTAGTCAATGTGGATAAAGTTGACGATAAATATTTCAATTGTGCGCTGCATGAAGACTACAGTCAGAAAGAATTGGATGATATTATAGAGGCATTGAAGAAAGTCGAACAAGCTTATTTGAAATAGGAGATGAGAAATGATTATTGATTCACACCAACATACTTTCTGGCATGGCAAAGATGACAAAGCACTGATTGCCGATATGGATGAACAGGGTATTGCTGTGGCATGGCTTTTAACCTGGGAGATTCCATCAACCGAAGATGCTGTCAGTTATCATGATGTTTTCAACCCGGCACATACAAGATCTGACGGAACGCACCCCGGTATGCCGTTGAGTGATATGCTTGCGGCTAAGAGACACTTTCCTGATCGGTTTGTTCTGGGGTACTGCCCAAGCACCATAGAGTCAGATGCGGCTGCACGTTTTGAGGCGGCCTATAAGATTCATGGGGTACGCGTGTGCGGCGAGTGGAAACTGCGAATGCTTATTGATGACCCTCGCAGCCTCGAGCTTTTCCGTAAGGCCGGAGAGTTGAACTGCCCCGTCGTAACCCATCTTGAGCCGCCATATCTGCCGGATGCTGATTCGGGAGAGCCAACATATCAACCGGAATGGTACGGTGGAACGGTGGAGAATCTCGAGCGGGCTTTAAAAGCCTGTCCCGATACTGTTTTCATGGGGCATGGCCCCGGATTTTGGCGTGAGATCAGCGGTGATGCCGACAAGAGTCCTGAAGGGTATCCCAGGGGACCATTAGTACCGGGTGGGAGGCTTGATGATATGTTTGCCGATAATCCCAACCTATATGGTGACCTGTCAGCCGGTTCAGCAAGGTTCGCACTTATGCGGGATCCAAAATATGCCCGGGAGTTCTTGTGTCGTTATGCTGACCGGACATTGTTTGCCCGCGATTATTACGGCAGCGACTTGCATGATTTCCTAAATACACTGGATTTACCTAAGGATGTTCAGGATAAAATATATTTTCAGAATGCCGTTAAATTATTAGATTTAGCTGAAACCTCGGCAGGATGAGTGGAGAAAGAGATGAGAGAAATTGGATTTGCCATTGTCGGATGTGGAAATATCGCGCCGTTTCATGCAGAAGCAATAAGAGACACAGAGGGTGCTGAATTAGTGGCGGTTTGCGATAAAGATTCATCACGGGCCGCTGAACTTGCTGAAAAATTTTCAGTCGAAGCCTATAGTGATTTTTCAGAAATGCTTAAAAGAGAGGATGTTCATGTGGTGAATATCTGTCTCCCAAGCGGCCTGCATGAATCGCTCACTACCCAGGCGGCAAACGCCGGAAAACACGTAATGGTTGAGAAGCCGCTGGATATTACTCTTGAGAAGTGTGACAGTATAATCGCTGTCTGTAAAGAAAACAGAGTCAAACTGGCTACAATATTCCCAAGCCGTTTTAAACCGGGAGCTGCCGCAATCAGGAATGCAATCTCTACCGGACGATTCGGGAAATTGACTCTTGGAGATGTGTCGGTTAAATGGTTCCGTTCGCAGGAATACTACGACAGTGGTGATTGGCGCGGTACCTGGGAATTTGACGGAGGCGGTGCCCTGATGAACCAGTCTATCCATTATATTGATGTATTGCAGGATATTATGGGGTCGGTGGAAAGTGTATCAGCTATTTGCTCCACATTGGTTAAAAAAGTAGAAGTGGAAGATACTGCCGTCGCAGTTATCAAATTTAAAAACGGAGCACTGGGTACTATTACAGGAACAACTGCTACTTATCCGGGACTTGACGCGAGAATCGGGATTCACGGAGAAAGCGGAAGTGCTGTCTTAGAGGGAGAGTCTCTTGTTACCTGGGAATTCAGTAAAAATATACCTGGAGATGAAGTGTTCAAAGCTTCTATAGGCAAAACAACATCAAGTGGGGCAAGTGACCCTACAAAGAATCTCAGATCTGAAGGTCATAGACTGCAGGTTTCAAATATGGTCACCGCTATTAACGAAAATCGTGAGCCCATGGTCAGTGGTGAAAGCGGTAGAAAAGCTGTGGAGATTATCTGTGCAATTTATGAGTCCAGCCGCAACAACGGAGAAACAGTTTATTTATAGGAAATTAAGAATTAAATTGACAGCCCTGCGTTTAAATTACTGTTATCAACAATTATTCTTGAAGACGGATATGATGGCTGTATATCGATTGAACCGCATGTTGCAGCTATTGTACATAAGGCTGATGTAAATGTGACAGAAGAGAAAAAGTTCGGTTCCTATATCGAATACGGTAAACTGCTTCTGAATATTATCAGCAGGATTGAGAAAAAACGTTAATTCCATATAAACTGACTTAAGGCCAGGGAATCAATCACATCGGCTTCAGGTCAGTTTACCTGTATTTCTGCAAGTTGCCGTTTTAATATAGCTAATTATGTTTTCTAAAAACAATTTGATATTTTCTGTTATACTTAGAATTAAAAAAGGATTTTGAAAAATGGAGTTACTCTATTCCATTCTCCTGTTAACCGAATTTGGGCTGGCGGTACCAATTTTTATTCTACTGTTCTTTATTCGGGCACCCTATGGGAAATTTTTGCAAAAGGGATGGGGGGCAGAGATACATGCAGCTCCTTCCTGGGTCTTAATGGAATTACCCGCATGTATTATTCCTCTTATCTTTTTTCTTTTTTCAGGAAAAACTAACCAACCGGTCTATCTGGTATTTCTCGGAGTTTGGCAGCTGCACTATATTCAAAGAACCTTTGTGTATCCTGCGATATTAAATAGAGCCTGTCCCAAAAGCACAACCATAGTTGACAAAAGGAATTAAAAGAAAAGAAATCCGTTAAGAGGAGCGAATTTGCTTCCCTTAACGGAAAAACATGCGTTATAATTTAAAAAGACAAATAATTAAAGGAATAACGCATATGAATAGTATTACCTGTCAACATGAATTTCGTCCAGTACTTCCCACCGTTTTTGGGGCAAAAGATTATCGGGAATTCCGCAGGACCCTCGAAGAAATGGATCATATTCTTACGGCGAGTGGCATAGAGCAGCGAATCATTGCACAGAAAGTAGCAGACACAGAGGAAAATCTATCGGAGAAACGGGAGCAATATTTGTATCGGAGATACCGTCAAGGACTGCGTTACAGTATTCTTCTCGGGATTACTGGATATTCCTATCGGAAATTATCAATCCGAGCGTCCGACAGCCACCTTTTCCAAAGGTTGACTCGTCAACCCGTTCACCTACACAGAACGACTGGGGAACATAAGACCTTTATCCAAGAGTTCGGTTGAACGCTTTGAAAAGCTGTTTAGTGACGAGGAAATTACTCAGCTCATTCATGACCTGAATCGATCGGATGCAGATAAAGAGCTTGCTGATAAAATCCTCTATCGGGAGACAGCACTTCACTTCGATGAAATCTTTGCAGACACTACCTGTGTTAAATCCAACATCCATTTTCCTGTTGACTGGGTACTGTTCCGGGATGCTACGAGAACACTTGTAAAGGCAATCATGCTCATTCGATCGCATGGACTTTTCCACCGGATTGGTGACCCGAAATCTTTCATGACGAAGATGAACAAACTGTGTATTGAAATGACCCATACCCGGAAGAAGAAAGGAGCAAAAAAAGCTCGCAAGCAGGTACTGCGTAGAATGAAACAGCTTATGAAGATTATTGAATCCCATGGAAAAAACTACCACCAGCTGTTGCAGAATCATTGGCAGGAAACCGATTGGAGTGAAGTGGAGGCACAGACCGTACTGGATCGTATCGGGAATATTCTTGACCAGCTTCCCGAAGCAGTGAAACAGGCTCATGAACGGATTATTGGGGAGAGAAAGGTTGCCAATAAAAACAAGATTCTCAGTTTGTATGAAGAAGATGTGCGTATCCTGGTTCGAGGTAAATCAGGTGCAGAGGTGGAGTTTGGGAACGCTCTCTATCTTGCTGAACAGGCAGATGGTCTCATTGTAGATTGGGAGTTTATTCAGCAACAGGCTCCCGGTGATAATAAGCTGGTTCCTGCAAGCATCGAAAGAATACAGAATAATTATGGGCCTATTGCAAGCTATGCCACTGATCGCGGGTTTGACAGTCCTGAAAATAGTATTGATTTAGAAGAACTGGATATTATAAATGCTATTTGTCCCCGGTCGGTCAAAGAGCTTGAATCAAGACTCGAAGATGAAGTTTTCTGCCGTTTGCAGACAAGACGGGGAGCTACTGAAGCACGAATTGGTATCTTTAAAAATGCCTATCTGGGAAAACCTCTGAGAAGTAAAGGGTTCAAAAACCGTACGTGTCGTATCCTGTGGTGCATTCTGTCACACAATCTCTGGAAATTGGGAACCATGGCGGCAGAACGGCGAAAAGAGATTGAAGAAGAAGCTGAAAACATAGCATAGAATACCATTATTTCGTGATAACAAAGGATAGGTGCGTCCCGGCAGGTCTTGTTACGAAAAAAAACTCTTTACACAGGTAAAGAACTCAGAAAAACACTCACTTCTTCAGGCGGGGTTATTTTTGACTTTTTTTTGATTTTACTGTTCTCAATATTTGCTGCTTTTGGGACAGGCTCTAGTTATTTTCAGTTGGTGTTGTGTTAGTTGTGATCCGATGGGTGCCGGGTATTTGGCGAAAATCAACTGCATATGCCGCAGGCGGCAATGGAAATGGGTGCAGAGCGGTTATTATTGGGGAGATGAGCGAATTCATAGTGATGGCCTGTATGTACCGAGTGGGGTCATCTCTTTCTGACTGGGAAGAAATCAAGGATATAGTGATAATAAATGGTTTTGATCTCCGTATCAGGTATCAGGTAGATTCTCTGTGTATCAGTTCAACCGGAATCACAATCTCCCCGGGAAAGAATTTCCCTCCACCGACAATAGTCTTAATTTCTTCACAGATTCTCTCTGCAAAAAAACTTTCGTGAAGTTCCATGGTTGTCAGGGACGGGAATGCGAATTGTCCCCAATAGAGATTGTCTGTCCCCAGTATACCGGCATTCTCGGGAATACGGCATCCCTGGAGCTGCAGACCCCGGATTCCCGGAATAGCCATGGAGTCACTGAAAAAATAGAATGAATCAAAACGGGTCCGATCCCAATTTCGAAACCATTGCTCCAGTCCTTGATGGTCATTCAGGTTGAAGATTAGATGCTCACACACTCCTCCCAGAGAAGAAAAAGTCTCACTAAAACTTTTTGAACGCTCATAAAGACACCGCGTGGTTACATCAGGGAATATCATGCCGCAGGATTGGAAGCCCCGTTCGATGAGATGCCGTGCCCCGAGTTGTCCTACGCTATAGTCATCGACTAAGAGGAGGCTTGATTTTCTCGTTTCACCAGGAGTAAGCCTCTCCCCCTGGAGCATAAAAAGAGGTATGTCGTTATTTTGGGTTTCGTGAAATTGACAAAATTCACTGCTTGCGGTGACAAAGGCAACCGGTTGATAGGCTAAAATTGTCTGATACTGATGGAGTTTTTCTTTTTCATTATACTCAAACTCAAGAAACCCGAAATCGTTGTCCTCACAAAGGGAACGAAGATGTGAAGATACTCTGCCGTAAAAGGATGTGCCGATATTGATCTGTTCAACAGTTCCGTGAACAAAACAGACTATAGGTGAGGTGTTTTTTTTCCTGGGAGGCGTAATCGAATATGCAAGTTTATCTGCTGCAGCCAGTACTCTGATCCTGGTCTCCTCCCCAATCCGGACATCGCTTCGCCCATTCAGTATGACAGAAACGGTAGTAGTTGAAACTCCTGAGGCAAGAGCAATGTCTTTCAGGGTTACCCGCTTTTTATACATTAATATGTTCCCAACTCAAGCCCCCGCCTGATAAAATATTTATAGGAGTCATAGGTCACTGTGTTCGGAATCGAATGATCACTATGGAGGGTATACCCAAACCCTTTTTTTAGAATTGGTATTTTGGTTTCCAGCTCTTTGTCAATCTGGGCTTTATCATTTGAATAAAGAACCCGGACATCGATTCCTCCCATCAGGGACAGGACATCCCCATACTGCTTCTGAATCCTTATTGGATCCATGCCTGCCTTTACCTCAATAACCTGAAGGCAATCAATCCCTGCTTTTACTATTCCCGGAAGAAGTGGTTCTACAAATCCGCAGGAGTGCATAATCACCGGTATTCCCTTGTCATGTGCCCAGTCGATGGTACGTTTATGGGCGGGGAAGATAATTTCGTTGTACATTTGAGGGCTCATAAATGGTCTCTCTTTAAATCCCATGTCTTCATAAAACCATATTCCATCGGGATACCCTTCCTTTTCGAAGAGGATTTCCCATAACTGAATAACCAGTTCAGAATAGGTTGTTACCATATCCTTAACCCAATCGGGATCCAGGGCCATCCCCATCAACATATATTCATGACCGCATACGGGGTGCATCAATTCAAAGACATTGACTCCCGACCAGCAAAAGAACCTGTTTGCTTTTCTGCATTGTTCTTTTTTCAACCGGTATGCTTCAAAATCAATTCTCCCTTCATCGGGTAGAAGCAGGGGTTTAATATGCTCAAGCCATCCTGTACGGTCTTTCACCAGAAAATCAATGTGCTCAGGAGTGGCGTTATGAAGTTTATGATTTTTCAGGACCGCGCCATTTCCATCACGTGTAACAATGGTCTCCTCTGTCTCTTCCAGGACTTCAATTTTTTTATTAATATCCGCCGTCATATTAAAAGACCAGCAGGTATCCATGTCGAAATCGAAAAGCTCAGTAAAATCATCTTTTTCTGAGACGTATCCTTTGTTTACCCATTCCCGGTGCGTGTCAGACCAGAAGTGTTCAAATAACCCAATTCTGTCGACCGGTTTTCTTTGTAAAATATTGGTCATTCTTTCAATGCCTGTCATCCCGGTTCTCATTAGTAACTCCTTCATTTCCTAAACAATGCTAAATAAAAACTAAATATTTAGTAGAGTATAAGCTCTGGAACAAAAAAGGGCAAGCTTGTTTAGTGCAAAAAGGACAATCAAAATTGCGATAATTGTTACAGTGACGATATTTTCCCGTATTATCGGGACAGAAAACCTTTATATATGGATTACTGCATCGGAACCAGATCATTCTATACTTTTTACTTGCTTAAATTGAAAAAAGCAATTACTATAGTCATATAAAAGTAGTCATAAAACAGGAGTGTAGTATGCA
>JAGLNY010000077.1 GCA_023139255.1 Spirochaetales bacterium | reverse complement strand
GCAAAAACAAGGATCAGCTTCAATGTTCCATGTATGGAATGGATACATGAAGCCCTAAGTATCCCCGGATTGCAGCTTGCCCCATTAACACCTGAAATAGCTATCGAAAGTACCCGGCTCCCTGATGATTTTCATGGAGATCCTGCAGACAGAATAATTGTAGCAACAGCCAGAATGAATAATGTCAGTTTGATAACGAAGGATAAAAAAATCCTGGGATATGCAAAATCCGGTTTTCTTAAAGCCATTGGAATATAGATAGTTCCGGACATGTCTTTGATAGCTTCAACCATTCCCAATTCCTGACGGAAATCCTGTCACGGACTTGTCGTGTTGGCATGAACAGATCACCATACCGAATCTGAATGAGATCGACTGGTCTTCTGTGAGACGTTAAACGTAACGCAGTCTTCCGCGACTTATTCACCAAGTTGGAACAATTAGAGTCAGACCTTTAAAGTGTATTTTACAACCACATAAGGTGTAATCATCTCAAAGATTTTATTGGTTTAGACATATTGACAACATATTGGATTTACAGAAGCTGCTATACCAGGGATCCACGTGTCTGGCACTTTGGATCCCTCGGCTGTGACGTGAGGGGGTGGTAGAGCTGAATGGCCAGCTGGCAGTTGCTGATATAGGTGTTTCCTTTTCAGTGACACATGGGAGTTATGAATTTCTATTCATGCCTGTTGGCCTAATTTCATTATTTTGGTGAGCTTCTTTGTAAGCCTTAAGCAGAGAGTTTATTCGTGTTTGGTAACCTCTTCCCTGTTTTCTGAACCATGTTAGAACCTCATCATCAATTCGCAAAGTAATCTGGGTTTTATGAACTACAGGTTTCAACCCTTTTCGTACAACAGCTTTTGCAAACATTTCAGGTGTGACCTCAGGAATATCAGAAAAATCTATATCCTTATCACGTAGTTTATCTACATGATCCCAATCAGTCTGGGATTTGTGAGAAATATGCTTTTTCTTCATATTTTGTAGCCCTCCGTATTGAAATAATTCTTATTAAATCATCGTTCTCTGTATGCACAATCACTACGACTCTTCCTTCAAGAATCCCAAATGTAATAGAACGCTCTTCGCCATAATTGTAGCGATCATCTTCAATGGTAAGAGTGTAGCTATCAAAGACCAATGGGACATTAATAAAATCTATTCCATGCTTTCTTATATTTATTTTGCGTTTTGTATCATCCCATTCGAAGTCCATATACATATTGTAGTTACAATTTGGCAATACGTCAAGCCATACGGATTCATCATTCAATACTTTTGACGGATTTCGCGATTCGAAAAAATATCTGCGCAAGAATTTTATATATCAGCCAAATATTGAAATCAAATTTCCGCCTATTGGCAAGGTTTCTATATCATTGCAAGAATTTATTATTGCGGCTGTTTTATTCCGTCATCTAGAATGAAAACATGAAGCAATCAATTGTACCATCCATAGAATCATCCATTTCAAAGCGGCACACTGGTTATCGAATCAATCGAATCAAGAGTCCGCTGCTCAAACGCTATGCACGAAAAAAAAGTCTGTTTTTCCTTCTGATTCCCGGGCTAGTGTACTACATCCTTTTTCATTATGTTCCTATGTATGGACTGCAGATTGCATTCAAAGATTACCTGATTATGCGCGGGATATGGAGTAGTCCGTGGGCTGGTCTCGAAAATTTCCGTGAGATGTTTGCAATTGGAAGTTTTTGGGAAGTACTGCGAAATACGGTGTTCATCAGCCTACTGAAAATCATCTTCGGATTTCCTGCACCCATTATACTTGCGTTGCTCCTTAACGAAATCAAAAGCGGTATCTTCAAGAAGACAACCCAGACAATTACATACTTACCGCATTTCGTATCGTGGGTAATACTCGGTGGTCTTTTTAAACAGTTTCTCTCGCCATCGATGGGACCCATCAACGAGTTCATCAAGTTTGTCGGAGTGAAACCCATCTATTTTCTCGCAGATAGTAAATACTTTGTGATGACCCTCGTGATAACGAGTGTATGGAAGGGGATCGGCTGGGGCAGCATTATCTATTTGGCGGCTCT
>JAGLNY010000076.1 GCA_023139255.1 Spirochaetales bacterium | reverse complement strand
GTTTGCGTCTGGAGAGATCCCGGACATGATGAACAATAGCAGCTTATTCACTACCTGGGTTGAACAGGGAATACTTGCTGCCATTCCTGAAGAGGTACTTAAAACCTATGCACCCAACATGTTTAAGGTGAACTCAGCTGTTGAACCGAACTTTCTCAAACCAGGGATGATAGATGGTAAAATCTACGCGATAACTGCCGTTCCACGGGCGGCACATCTGCGCTATTCCCCGATGCTCTGGCGGGGTGACTGGCTTGATACGCTGGGTATCACCAAAGTGCCTGATACACTGGATGAATTCGAAGCAGCTTTTACGAAAATTACTAGAAACGATCCAGATGGAAACGGGAGTGATGACACATATGGACTGTCTGCGTCCGGGTTCGGGTCAATCTATGGAGCCTTCGGCCTGAGCACTAAGAATTGGTTTAAGGACGAGAGCAATGATAATAACGATCTCGTTTACGGTGCGGTGGCGCCCAAGATGAAGGAAGCTCTTGCAATTCTCGCGAACTGGTATTCACTTGGCATTATTGATCCGGAGTTTATTACTGGTGAAAACACAGGCGGATATTGGGCAATATCACACGCATTCTTCAACGGAAGGATTGGTTTTACAAGTCATGCTGGATGGAGCGGGTGGTATCCACCAATTGACGGACAAGCAGGTGGTGCAGTATACAACGAACTTTATAAATTGAATCCGAATGTTGCCGAAACTCTCGTTCAAGGTACTCCACCGGAGGGACCGTATGGGGATAGGGGAACATACGTCGGAGGACAATCTAAACGCGTTGTCTCTAATGTAAACACAGTTTTCGGCAAACATATGGAAACCGAAAAGGACCGATTGGGAACACTTCTTTTCATTATGGATGATATCAACTGCAGAGATTACGAATTAGCTCTGACGAGATTTTACGGCTTTAAGGGAGAGGATTGGGATTTCGATGAAAACGGTAAAGTTGTGCGGGCAGAGGGTCGGGATAATACGTATCTTCAAGCTATGGGTGCAATCAACGTATTTCAGATGAGCGGTGCCAGTGTTGCATTTGATGAGATGCAATTACAGGGACAAATTAAGTGGGCTGAAGATAATGGCTACACAGTCGGAAACGCAAAACACGAGTTGTTCGTAGGACTTCCGTCACAGGGCAAATACTTGACAGAACTTAACAAAATTCGCGATGAAGCGTTTGTAAGTATCATCACCGGGGACAAACCGATCGACTATTTCGATGAGTTTGTTAATGAGTGGTACAAAGCGGGCGGACAGGTTCTTACCGAGGAAGCAAGTGCCTGGTATAAGGATTTCTGGGGGCTATAGCCTATACCGATAGTTTACTGGTTAATACAACGATCGGTTTATTTGATTTATATGTAGAGGTTCGTCCGATTCGGGCGAACCTCAATTTTTAAAGGAATTAAACATGAAACTGATATATCCCGCATTTGTAAACCCTGTTGTAAATACGGAAGTACGGCGCAACATGTCACTTAACGGAACCTGGAGCCTGCGTATTGACCCGGGAGACCGTGGAGCCCGCGAAGGCTGGTCTGAAGGAAAAGAAGATTTTGAGCTTTCGGTAGATGTACCGGGCACTGTCATGGCACTTGAGGGGCTGGCTGAGGAATATCCTTCGTTCATAAACCGCAACCGCTACGAAGGCACCTGCTGGTATCAGCGCAGTATTGAACTGGATGAAAACTGGTCCGGCGGGAGACTCTGGCTGAAGTTCGGGGGAGTCTCGCCCACAGCCCATCTTTGGTTGAATGGTCATTACCTGGGCTTTCACCAACATCCTATTGTCGGTTTCAAGTGTGATGTTACGGAATATGCGGTGCATAACGGCTTAAATGTGCTGACTGTGGAACTGACGCGTTTGAGCGATCTGGATAGCAGGAAAAGCATATCCGGCGGAGTATACTGGGGAGGTCCCAGCCTCTATTGCGGGGTGGAGCTGGAACAAACCGGTGACATACGGATTGAAGACCTTTTTATTCGTCCGCGGATTGACGAGCAAGAGGCATGGGTAACAGCCTCCATATATAACGATAATTCCGAGGCGATTCAGGTTAGTCCCACAGTAAGAGTCAGATCGTGGAATGATGATGGTTTTGCACAGGAAACCAGCGATGATGCCCTGACCATCGAGCCGGGAGAAGTTGTGGACATCTCCATAGAAGTGGATATGGGAGGCTGCAAGCTCTGGACTCCGGACAGTCCGAATCTTTACGTGCTGACACTTGAAGCTGTATCAAACGGCAAGGTTACCGATGCTGTGGTTGAGCGATTCGGGATGCGCAGTATGGCTGTCGAGAACAAGAAACTCGTTCTGAATCACGAACCTCTCTTCTGGAGAGCCAGCTCACCGGAACTTATGAGGGTTCCCACTATCTCGGCGATGGTTGACAAAGATCTCATTCGCAGGCGAATTCGGGCGATGAAGGATATGGGATTCAACGGTAATCGCACTCATACCCATGTTTATACGCGTGAAGCCTTGGATGTCTGCGACGAAATGGGGTTCATCCTGCAGGTTGAGCCTTCGGTTATATCAAACTTCCATGAAATCTCGCCATATCCTGAGAACAGGAATTCTCTTATAGGTAAAGTTAAGGAAATTCGGAATCACGCATCGGTCACGGTGATCTGCATGGGTAATGAAAGTTCTCAGATTATCGGTGGAGGCGATTATAAGGAACGTGCGAAAGTACACCTTGAAGATATTCGCGACCTGGTTCCCGACCACCTTATCCTGACCGGGATCGGCTATCAGGGCGAGTACCCGGATGTTTATAATGCTTTTCAGACACCTCATCTCTGGTCGCGATCATGGAAGTGGTCGCATGGCGGGCTTTCGGCTATCCCCTGGGCCGGTTTGCGCCATCTTACCGATGAAGGTCCAATAGTTCTTCACGAATACGGAAAGTTGACCGTCTGGCCCGACCCGGCTGAAGACAAATTCTATCGTGATGCAAATATGCCATTACGTGGCAACTACGGGGAGATGGGAATTATCGCGCTACGAGATGCCGGCATTGAAGGTTTGCACGCGAACGTACTGGAAAATTCCCGCAAACTCTCGGCAGCTTGTACCAAGATATTATTTGAAGAACCCCGTCGTCAGCCTGGTCTTCAGGGGTATCAATATCACTGTGCAATGCGCGTGGGCGCCAACCGCGGATTTATCGATGACTTTGGTTATCGAGCCGATCCACAATTCGCCGACTTGCCGCTTTCCAACGGTGATACGGCGCTGTTGATTGACCGCGACTTCAGGAATCGCGCAATGACGACCGGCGAACCTGTGGAACTGGGAGTTCATCTCTCGCATTTCGGGACAATGGATATCGCCAATGGTACCTTAAGTTGGAGCTTGGAGATTGATGGCAAGCCGGCTGAAAGCGGCAGCACCTGCGACCTTGAATTTGAGCATGGTAAAAATGCTCTACTTCAGAAAATACAGTTTATCACTCCTGCCGGACTGGGCAAGTTTACTCTTCGTATAAAACTTGAATCCGACGACAATGAAGTAGCGACGAATAACTGGGATTTCTGGCGATTCCCTTACCCAAGGCGACTGCTTTCAGAAAAAGTAATGAGTGAGGCCGAAGACTTCCGTTGGGAAGACGACATGATTGCGCATTTCCCCGCGCTGCGTCGCGTCGAAGATTTCCTTGACGCTCATTTTGGTCTCAAGTGCTGGAAGAAGAGCAACGAAGAAAAAGCCAATGCTCTGACATCAGGACGGGTGAAGGCTATCATCTCCGATCAATGGTCAGACAGGGTTTCCAGCTATGTCGAAGCAGGGGGGACAGCCATACTGTTTGACCGCGGTTCATTGCCGGAAAACTGGTGTGTTAAGGCACAGGTTTCAGCCGACATCGCCGCCGGCGTGCAGCACGATCAGTACAAACGTTATGTACCATTCCGCACCGGATGGGATCATGGTAATGCGGCGACGATTATGCATGATCATCCGGCACTCGGTGATTTTCCACATGAAGGATGGTGCGATCTGGACTGCTTTGACATGATTGAAGGGGCTGCAACCCTTAAAGCCGAACAACTGCCGGGCAAGGTAACTCCGATTATCCGGGTAATTCCTGTGTGGCGAAGCAACTACAGCGGCGCGCAGGAAGGGCCTTCTCCATCGATTGGTGATGTGAAACAGCTATGGTTTAGTGAAGAGCGTTGTTATCTGGCCGAGTCGAAGATTGGAAGGGGACGACTTATCGTCTGTTCTCTAAAATTACTGAATAATACCGCAGGTAGATATTTACTCGAGCGTCTAATAGGATATGTGGAATCAATATGAAAAGAGGAAAGAAAACAACAAAAATCAGGACTACTCAGTCTCCGATTATGGCGATGGCTTATTACCGTCCCCCGTCACCTCCGCTGGATGAATGGGAACGGGATTTTGCGAACATAAAGAAGATGGGCTTTGACGGGATCCAGATGTGGATTTACTGGGGCTGGTACGAACAGAAGAAAGGTGAATTTGATTTTTCCGAGATTGACTTGTTTTTTGATACCGCTGAAAAAAATGGGCTAATGGTCATTCCTCAGATAGTTCTGGAAGTACCCCCAAGCTGGCTTGAAGTAAAGAATCCTCTGCAAAGCCCCAAAGGAGTGCTGAAAGTTGCACATTTAGCCTGTATTGATATTCCCTGCTATGACGATCAGGAAGTGAGGCGGGCGGCTGAACCCTTTATTGAGGCGTTAGTCAGTCGTTACAAGAGTCGTGATATTCTGCATTGGTGTGCCTGGAATGAGCATCGCAGCCGATGGGCTTGCTGTTGTGACGCTTCCCGTAAATCATACGGACAATGGCTGGAAGAAAAGTATTCAACCATCGATGCCTACAATAAAAAATTTGGTAAGTGTTTTCATGATTGGACTGCCGCTGCGCGGACTGTTACCGGACCGGATTATGCTGTTGAATATAACTGGCGTCTCTGGGCAGCTGACAGCCTTACCGACCAGGTTCGCTGGGTGGCTGACATTATCAAAAGGCTGGACCCGGACCATCCCGCTATGGGGCATGCAGGGGCATCTTCCGTGGTGCAGAATGTTAGGCGTGATACCTGTGTCGATGCATTGATGTGTGAGGTTGTGGACCTGTACGGGTCATCCTGTGCCGCGGGATGGGAATCCCAGGCTTATGCGACAGATGCGGAAAATGTTATGGCAATGAACCCAAACAGGCAAAGTAATGTCGGTATTCAGTTAGATTGGTTGAGATCCCTTTCTCCTGAAAGCTGGATACATGAGTTATATGCTGACCATTTTTGTTCATGGATAACAAGGGATGCATCTGATTTAATGTGGCAATTCTGGCAAATCGTATCGCGCGGTCTGGGCGGGATCAAAATATGGGAGTATAAAGTTGAACGGATAGGCAAAGAAAGTCTTGGGTATGGCCTGGTCGGTTTGGACGGAGAGCCTAACGATCGTTCCAGAAGCCTCGAAGACGCGATGAAAAAGATAAAAACCGATTTAGCAGAATTCTTTGATACATACCAAATGCAGGAACCTGTTGTTGGAGTACTCTACGATGAGAGGTCCCATCTTCTGGGTGAATTGGAAGAAGGCGGGTATTTTAATGACGCAATGGGATATGGTAATTGCGGCAGGCTCCATTCCAAAGCATTTACAGGTGTGTATGAAACACTGCGCCGGCTGAATATTCCTGTTACATGGGTGCCGTGGCAAAGGCTTGATGAGGCAAAGAAGCTTAAAGCCTTAATCCTTCCCGGACATGGCTTAATGGACAGCGATATGAGTGATAAACTGGAAGAGTTTGTGAAGGAAGGCGGTATTTTACTGGGCCAGGCGGGTACGGGGTTCCGTCGTGATAACACCTATGTCAGTCCGGTTATTCCGGCGTATGGCCTGAGCAGTCTGTTTGGTATCAAAGAAGACAACAGAACACTTGTCGCAGGCGAGACCCGCATTGTCGATTCTAATAAAGACGATATCGATAGGGTAGCCTCATTTGCGGTAAAGCTTAAAACATCTGATGCCGAGCCTATTGGTTTCTGGGAGGACGGTTCAATTGCGCTTACAAAAAATGAAGTTGGCAAGGGCAGTGCCTGGTATCTTGGCGCCTTCTCAGGGCTTGATTGCAGTGAGTCCGGTGGAAGTTTATCGAAAGTTCTGGGTGAACCTCAGGATTCGTTTCTGAAAGATTGCGGAACTAACAGTCTCGATGTTATTCCATGGCAGTCAATAACCGGCTCGAAAAAAGCCTACTTTATCTTTAACACAACCGACGATAGCATTAAGGTTAATATTCCCGAATGCGTAACTCGTTGTGATATATTGTTCGGGAACCATTCGGTCGGGAGTGATACAGTTTCGTTAGCCGCCAACAGCGCGATGCTGTTGTGGATGAAGAAGAGGTTAGGATAAAAAAATTCGAAAGTGGAGGTTAAATCACATGCCATATGGATACAACGGTAAAATACTAAGAATTAATCTTTTTACAAGTGATGTGAAGGTTGAAGAACCTGGTGAGAAGTTCTTTAGGAAATACCTTGGGGGTAGAGGGATAATCAGTTATTTTCTGTTAAAAGAGATTCCAAAAGGGGCTGATCCTCTGGGAAAAGAGAACAAGATCATCTTTTCCACAAGTATTGCAACAGGAGCACCGGTGCCTGGCTTTGGACGACATTCAATAGGTGCAAAATCACCACTAACAGGATTTTACGGAGAATCCGAATCTGGAGGTTTCTGGGGGCCTGAACTGAAATTTGCAGGTTTTGAAGCTATAATAGTCGAGGGGAACTCCCCAAAACCTGTATATATAAGCATAAAAAATGAAAAAGTAGAAATCAAGGATGCCGCACACCTCTGGGGAAAGGAAACAGGTGATGCAGATGACCTGATCAAACAGGAACTTGAAGATAAAAAGGTCAAAACATTGATTATTGGTCCTGCTGGGGAAAACCTTGTGAGATTTTCCGGTATCGCACACGACCTGACACACTATCATGGAAGGACTGGCATGGGAGCTGTGATGGGTTCAAAGAACCTAAAGGCAGTCGTTGTAAGGGGAACAAATAAACTCGAGTTTGCTAATAGTGAGAAACTACGGGAAATAGCAAGGTTTTTCGCACAGAATTTCAAGAACAATGCTGATAATCATGGACAGCATAACCATGGGACCAGCGACTACTATTTTGGGGCACAGGCAGCAGGATCACTGCCGACAAAGAATTTTACAACAGGATATTTTGATGAACTTGATTACGATGCGGATGAGCTTCATGCAAAATTGAAGATAAGAAATGATGGGTGCTATGCATGCCCTGTAAGGTGCAAGCAGGTATTTGCATCAGAGGAACCCTATAAAATCGACCCGAAGTATGGAGGGCCGGAATTTGAGACATTGGCAGCCTTTGGTTCATTATGCGGGGTTTCAGATATGTTCGCCGGACCAAAAGCTCATGAGCTGTGTAACAGGTTAGGACTTGATACCGTTTCTACAGGAGTCGTTATTTCCTTTGCGATGGAATGCTATGAAAAAGGGATCATCACGAAAGAAGACCTGGATGGTTTGGAACTTACGTATGGCAATACCGAAGCGATGCTTAAAATGGTAGAAATGATATCTTCCCGGAAAGGGTTTGGAGATATTCTTGCAGAAGGAGCGAAAAGAGCAGCAGAAAAGATAGGGAAGGGTGCGCAAAAATATGCCATGCATGTGAAGGGCCAGGAATTTGCAATGGCAGAACCCAGGGCAAAATTTGGGGTTGGACTCGGCTATGCGGTATCACCCACAGGAGCAGATCATCTTCAACATGAACATGATGGAGCTTTTGACCCTGCCCTTACAGGATACAGCCATAGTACGGACGATTCAAATGTATTTCTGCGGGCACTCTATCCCATGGGACTTTTAGACACGGTACCAAGCCTTAGCCTTGGAGGGGAGAAGGTACAGTTGTTTACCTATCTCCAGCATTATTGGAGTTTGTTCAACAGCCTTGACATTTGCATATTTGTTTTTGAGCCAGTTCGAACATTGAAAGTAAATCATCTTGTGGACATTATAGCAGCTGTCACAGGGTGGGATACAAGCTTGTTTGAGCTGATGAAGACAGGGGAAAGGGCAACTACCCTGGCCAGGAGTTTCAATATAAAACATGGGCTGACCCGTGAAGATGACAACTTGCCTGACAGGTTGTTTTCCGGGCTGGAAGGGGGTGTATTGAAGGGTGCAAAGATGGATAGGGAAGAGTTTGAAAAATCCCTAACATTGTATTACGAAATGATGGGCTGGGACAGGAAAAATGGCGTTCCTCTCGAAGGGAAACTGTTTGAACTTGGCATAGGATGGGTCAATAAAAAGTTGAGATAGATATGGATATGGTAAGGGTAACGATCAGGTTTTTTGGCAGTTTTTCAAGAAAAACCAGTAAAGACAAAAACTTTATTGAGGTCGGACTTTCAAATGAACTAAAAGAAGCGGTTTTAGTCATAAAAAAAGAAATTGAAAAGGTGATAGGAAATGATGTGCTTTACACGGTCATATTAAACGGGAAAAGCATGTCACTTGTAACAGATGCTGGGATCACAATAAATGACGATGATGAGTTTTATGTAGTACCTATCAGTCTCGGTGGGTAATCGTTGATAATTGGTGCAAACGGATAAGGTATATATGATTGGTTGGGGTTGTGGGGACAAACGTCTTGAAGAAAAAGAAGCTCTTTTAATAATCGAAAACGCACTCTCGAAAATGGTCTGGGAGAGGAAAAAGGTTTTACTCATACTCCCTGACTCCACAAGAACGGCACCTGTGGATCTTTTGTATAAAGGCATCTTTGACAAGATCCAGAATGAAGTTGAGTGTGTGGATGCTATTATTGCATTGGGAACACATCAGCCGATGCCCCTAAATGAAATATTTAAAAGAGTCTGTATAACAGAAAAAGAGTACAGCGAAAAATACAGTAACAAAACAATATTTTTCAATCATGAATGGGATAATACTGATGCACTGATTAAAATAGGTAAAATAAAGGCGTCAGAAGTAAGAGAAATAACCGGTGGAATGATGGATAGGGAAGTTGAAATATCAATAAATAGATTGATTTTTAATTATGATCTACTCATGGTGTTAGGCCCGGTATACCCTCATGAAATTGTTGGTTTTTCAGGAGGGAATAAATATTTTTTCCCCGGCATATGTGGAATGGAAATATTAAATATGTTTCACTGGCTTGGGGGATTAATATCTAATGCGGTAATCAACGGGACAAAGGACACTCCAGTGAGAGATCTGATCAACAGGTCGGCTGAATTCATAGATATACCAAGATTGTATTTTAACATGGTAGTCAAACAGGGAACTCTTTATGGGCTTTTTGTAGGAGATGGAATAAATGCCTGGGGTAAGGCCGCCGATCTTTCAGCGAAAGTAAATGTGCACTATACAGGGAGAAGATATAAAAAA